>JAHBUW010000008.1 GCA_019637875.1 Pseudobdellovibrionaceae bacterium
GATCCTAAGCCAAGATCTCAAATTCGAGATCCCCGCCTCGGACCGCACCCAGCATCACGGCGACGACTCGGTGACGATCACGATGACGCTGTCCCGCGAGCAGTATGCGGACTGGTTGCGGGTCGCGGAACTCACATCGCATATCACTTCCGGAGGCAAGGCTTCGGAGCTCGCGGCTTACCTCGCGAAAAAGGAGATCGCTCGTCGCACGAAGATTCGGGGTGAGACTCTCCCGAAACTCAAATCGGCTTCCGCTTCGGAAGTTCCGACCTCGAGTGTCACTTCCAAATCGGAAGCGCCGACCCCGATACGCACTTCCGAAACGGCAGTGACCGCACCCCGCCGCAAGAACGAGTCGCAGAATCCGCGGCAAATCCTGCCTCGAAATCGCAAAATACTTCTCAAAGACGCGGGTTGCCGCTTCCGCGATCCCCGAACCGGGAAAATCTGTGGGTCACGTCGTTATGTGCAGATCGATCACATTCAACCCGTCAGTGACGGCGGCACCCGTGCGCCAGAGAATCTGCGCGCTCTGTGTGGACCACACAACCGGTATGTTTTTTCGTCGCCGACCAAAGACTCGTGATTCCGCGAGAAGAATCAGCCTTCGCACGACATCTCAGGCTCCGCGACTCACGCACGCGCGCCCAGCTTCGCCTGACGCTGATGAACCTGTGCGAGCACGCGCTCGCCCGACTCTCCCAGAATTTCGCGCAGATCTTTTTTCGTGAGCCCCTGAGCGATACGGTGACACTTCCGGAAAAATTCCGCAGGATCGTCGTAGTGATTCCACATCCGCCGCGACTCCTGCGGCGTGATCGCGGGCAAGGCCCGACGTTCCAGATGGGTCTGTCGATCAATGAGCGGCAGCAGTTCTGACAGCTGGCGCGGCGAAAAGTCGAGCTGCACGAGGCACTCTTCCATCACCGAGAGTTCGATCAAATGCAAAAGATCGCCGAGCGAGGACCAGAACGCGAGCCCGCGCGCGCCGGAGTTACTTTTACAGAAAAAACTCACGCAGACGTTCCCGCGGTACTTCCAGACGCCGCAGTTCTGCTGAACGCGGTCGTAATAAGGGCAAAGCCAGTCCTCGCGATTTCCGAACTCATGTTCGTCTTTGCGTAAAAACCTCCGCTGAAATTTCGTCGACGCGCGAAGACCCAGCGGCGAACACTCCTCGATCGAGTTCATCTTCGCCCGCACGGCTTGAAGCCCCGCCGCGCTGAGGGACGGATCTTCCAGCATCGCGCCGACCATGAAGTTCGGCACCCACGGATCGAAGGTGCAGCACTTCAAATCGGGCTCGTAAGTGATCTTCGCGCGAGGTCCACGGTGCTCGCGCGACATCGCGCACGAGTCGCAGGTCGCGAGCGTCTCGACGATTTGCGAGCGCATCAGGTCCGGATCCAGGAAACCCACCAGACGTTGGTAGAGATCCGGAACCTGGGCGCCGAGCGCCCTTTTCCCCTTCTCACCGAGGGCGTTTTTCGTTAGACACTTGACCACGGACTTCACAACCTTCCACCGAACCCATCAAAATCACTCGGGAATCACGTCGGCCTTCGTCCCACATCGGCACGAAAGTGTCAAAAGACGTCGTGAAGTGAGACGTTTCCCCCTCACTTCATTTCATTCTGAGACTCTGCCCGTGTTTTGCAATTCACTCAATTGCTGTCAGAATAATTGGAAACAAAGGGGTTTCGCGTGCGTCACATTCTTCTCGCTTTCCTGATCGTGCACACATCGCTAATCAGCTTCGCGAACCGCAAGGTCGCTTCGACCGCGACTCCGGAAGCCAGCGCCGTGCAGGACTTCACCAAAGCTTTCCCGAATAAAAAAGTGAAGATCTCGGATCTGATCAAGCGCTTGGAAAAGAAAGTTCCCGAGAACTACATCGAGGCCCTGCGCGAAAAAGCGAAGCCCGTCCAAAACGAAACCCTCGAGTTTGAAATGCTCGGTGGCAACAAGGTCGTCTTCAAGGCCCAAGGCAACGAAGCGGTCGTGGAAGTTTTGAGCCTGGCCGAGGGTCGCTTCAAGGTGAATAACCGCACGACCACCATCGACTTCAAACTGAAGCCCGAGTATCTGCTTGAGGACATCAACGCACTCTTCCCGCAAAAGACCGCGATGAACCCGATCATGCTTCTTTTCCTGCCGCAGGCGGAAGCGTTCTGGGGCTGGGTCCTGGGGATCGGTGTCGCGGCCTTCGGTCTGTACATGTACAACAGCTCGAACTGCGAGACTTACAAGAACTACGCGGCCCAGTGTACGATGATCATGAACAACAACGTGACCACCGCGAACTTTGCGGGCCTGTACTACGACATCCGTAAACACGATTCGAGCTGGTTGAATCTTTCGCTCGGCTGCTCGAGTGAAAAAGCCACCGTGCGCTCGTGCCAGACTTATCTGGAAGGCCGCCTGAACGGGACTTCAAGCACCCTGCAACAAGACACGCCCGGCCTGATCCGCGGGACACGCTAATCCGTATGCGGAGCCCCCTTATTCTCAGTTTTCTTCTTCTCGCGGGCCTCTCGGCCCGCGCAGACGTTGAAGTGGAAGAGACCGGCCTTCAGAACGTGACCTACACCTGCCGCCCCGCCACGGGCCAAGGCCCCTGGGCCATGAGAGACACCGACGGCGGTATCCTCGGCGTCGATCCCCAAAAAGCGAACTTCGAGCTGCATCCGAAAGTGCAAACAGCGCTGATCTGCGGGAACGCGGTCCGCACGCCCGAAGCCGAGATTCAAATCTATCCGTCCATTGAAGTGCGTTCGCACAAGAAGGGCACGACGCCGAGCTTTGAACGCCTCCCCGAAGGGGGCTTCAAATTCTGGCTCAGCCTCGCCGCCAAGAAGCGCGGCTGCGAAATCGTCTGCGTGAAGAATTGATTGCGTCGACCGCGAAGCGGTGACGTGAGTTCGGTCGACGGCGAAGCCGTGACGTGAAACCAGACCCTACCGGCTAAAGCACTGCACGAAGTAGCGGTAACCGCCGCCCTCGGCGACGCCGATCCCGATGGAACCGTACTGCGAACCGAGGAGATTGCGCCGGTGCCCGGGGGAGTTCATCCAGCTGCGGACGGCGCCCGCGCCGTCCATGTGGGTGCCCATGGCGATGTTCTCGGCCAAGACCGTCCAGCGGCCGTAGCGCTCGTAGCGGCTTTGCAAAGACGAACCGTCGGGCGAGGTGTGGCTGAAAAATCCCCGGCGGGCCATATCGCGGGCGTGATCGTCGGCGGCCCGCTGGCAGGCGGGATCCACGCGAAAACGCGAAAGTCCGTTGCGCTCACGTTCCACATTCGTTGCGATCAAAACGGCGCAGACACTTTCGCTCATGCCGGCGCATTCGCCGCGCAGGGGGCGGCTCGCCGGGACTTCACGACGACGGGCGGGCGCATCGAAGTCCGAAACGCCGATGCGACCGGGGTTGGCGCGCTCATCCCACTCGGGCACGTCCGAACCGAACATCTCGCGATTGTGCACCGGCAGCCGATCGCCTTTCAGCGTGCGGTTGACGGTTTCGGCTTGTGCGAAAGCTCCGCCCAAAAGCGGGCTCAGGAGCAATAGAAGCAGGGTTCGGCGAAATGTGTTGGACATGATCAAGCCTCTCTTCTTGCCCCAGTCTCACTCTGATCCAAGATTCGTGCCTCCGGGCGCCCTGGATTAGAGGGCGCAAACGGGTGTCAAAATCCGAGACACCTGCCCAGCCCCCTTGAGCCCCGGGGCCGATTTCACATCTCCAGAAGCCCATGGATTTCTTCCCGCCGGTCTTAAGCTTGCTCTTAGGAAGGGCATGGAACAGACACACAAATTCCAATCGACGCTCGAGATCCTCCGGACCATGATTCAACTTCTGGCCGTGGTGCTGATGACCTTGGGGCTCGCGAAACCCACGTTCGCGGCCACCGACAAGGGAAGCGGCCACTTCGAATTCGTTTTCCGTTTGGACAGCGACACGAAGGCGAAACTTCCGAAGGCCGAAACGCCCTATAAATTCCGCACCCAGGCCGCAAGCTACGACGAGGCTTTCAAAAAGGCCGCTCAGTCCTGCTACAACCACTTCAAAGGTGGCGAGCGACTCAGCGAAGAGATTGGGCTTTCGGTCATCGACACCTGCGCGAACCCCCGCGGTTCTTGATTTGAGCACCATCCTGCCGCGCCGCTCCATGCCGTGACCCTGAAGGCATCTCCCCCTAAATTGAAAGCCAGTTGAGCCGATGCCCATCGGCTCTTGTTATTTGGGAGGCCTCGCATGGGAATCTTGTCCACAATCGCTAACTTCTTGGTCGGCAAAGATCCGGATATTTTCGATGAGAACGGCAATGTCATGCACAAGCTCCCGAAGAAGAAATGGGATGCTTGGCAGAACCGCCTGAAGACCTCGTCCGAGTACAACTGGCGCAATCACACCGGCACCTTGGCGGGACACAATCCCCAACGCCAAAACCCGAGCTCCACGACCCCGCCGCCGAAGAACTAAATCGCGCTCACGGCTTCACGCCCAGAAGCTCTCCGCGCAGACGTTTTTCGGTCTCGATCGTCGGAGTTTCGTTCCAGTCCACCACCAGATGATCCTCGGCCCGCGCGCCCCAGGTCTGAATGCGCGCGCTTTGAATGTTACCGCCCAGATCACGAATCTTTTCCGCCGTCCAGACGAGCAGTCCCCGCTGATCGTCGCCCGAGAGATGCAGCGTCCAGAGCTTTGACTCCGGCGGACGCTCGATCTCGACCTGCGACCATTTCACTTGGGGGAGCGTCACCTTTGCGGGATCCAGCAGCTGCAAGCGACGTTCAAAAACTTCCGTCTGCAGCGTGGAACTCACGAAAAACCAATCGTAAACGCCGAAGCCGGGAATCCCGTGCACCCAGGCTTCTTGCACCGAAGCGCCCGCCGCGAAAAGTGATTTGAGCGCCGTGACCAGAACTCCGGGCGCGTCCTCGCGGGTGAAATAGCGGACCCAGTAACCTCCGCGCGTTTTCTCGATGTAAAAGCCCGTGTCGGTTTTTGATTTCACCAAACGCCGCAGATCCTTCGCGATCCGCACGGAGCCGACCGCTTCGATGAACGGAAGTTCAAAGCGGGTGAAACCGAATTCTTCGTGCAGCTTGCGCTGCGCTTTCAGACTTTTCAGGCGCGAAGGGTCGAGCAGATTCTCCATCAGCTCGAACATGAGTTTTTCTTTCCAAGGCGTCCACGCCTTGGGATGGGTCGCTTGGATGTCCAAGACGGTGAACAGCGCCAATCGGCGGATGCGGCCAGGATTCAAGCCCAGATCGAAAAGCCGCCGCCACGTCGTCTCGGAGCGTGGGTCTTCGCGAAACGCCGCCACCGAAAAATCCAGATGGTGACGAACGAGCCAGCCGACCTCTTCGGTGAACTGCTCGGAGCGTTCGAATTTGCGACCGTCGTCACGCACCCACTTCTCCCCGACCGCTTCGTGATCGCCGCCCTGCCCTTTTGCCAGATCGTGATAAAAACACGACCACGCCAGAATCGACTCATCGCGGGCGGAAAGCGTCCGAAACGCCTTTGCGAAAAGTCCCTGCGTGCGCGGATGCTGCAATGACTTTTTCAAAAGCAGCAGCAAGTTCAAGATGTGGGTTTCGGCGGTGAAGGCATGGTACTGATCGTGCTGATTGTAGCCCACCAGCGCGCGCAGTCGCGGGTCAAGCTGATCCAAAAGGCGCGAGCGAAACGCCGCCCGCAAAAATTTCTCAGGCGTGGATTTCGCGAACAGAAATCCTTTGAACTCTTCGATCAGGTCGGCGTTTTTCTTCAGCCAGCCCGCCGTGATCAGATCGTCCATCTGCCGGCGCACCTGGTACTGCGTAAGGAGTCCCGCGTCCTTCTTCAGCGCCCGCACAAGCTCCTCGCCCGTACTGAAGGGCCGCGACTGCACCCGCGCACGGGTCTCGTTTGAGGCGAGCGCCATCTCGAACATCACGTCCCCGTAAAAAGCGACGCGCGAAAGGCAAAGCTGCAGCTCGCGCATGAAGTCCTTCATGTGCGGATAACCGAGCTTCGCGCCGATCTCGATTTGCAGTCCCGCCTGCAAAAAATCGCCCGAGCCGAGCGCCTGCAGCTCGAACCGGACCTGCAGCAAAAACCAACGGCACGAGTCCATGACCTCGATGAAATGTGGATCGCTCCAGACCTCGGGCAAAAGTGCCATGAGTTGAAACGCCTGTTGCGTATCGCGAAGCCCGCCCCGTCCGGTTTTCACGTGAGGCTCAAGAACGTTCTCGAACTCGTAACCTTTGCGGTGACGCTGTTCGCGCTCCACCTGCAGGGCCTTCACCCATTTTTTCTTTTCCGCGCGACTCAATCCCATGATGCGCGTGCGTTCGCCCTCGGTCCTCACCGTGGACAATTCGGTCAAGGCTTTCGCCTCGAGAAAGGCGAGCTGCTCGGGGATGGGCCAGGCCCGGATCTCTTCCGGAGTCAAAAGTCGCGCGCGCAGTGGAAGCTTCGTCGCCTGCAACTCGCGGATGAAGGCCTGGGTGTCGGCGTTGTCGGTCCAGAAGCCCAGATCCAGATCGGACTTCGGCGTGATTTGCGCGCGCGCCCACGATCCCAAAAGAACGGGATCGCCTTGGCGAAAACGCGGGTCGTGATCGAACTCCGCCAAAATAAGGTCCGCGAGCCCCGCGGCCTTGTCTTTCAAAGGCTGAAAAAGCGAGGTGTCGGCGAAGCCGCGATACAGCTCCGTCGGCACGGGAACGTCTTTGCGCGCCTCTTCAATCAGTGACCGGAGTCTTTGAGCGTCGATTGCCACTCCTGAAGTCTGACGAGGGCCTGCAGCGGAGTCAATTGATCGAGGGGCAACTCACGGAGCTGACGCGCCAACATCTCGTGCGCGAGCCGACGTCCTGCCTCTTCTGGGTTTGTGGCCGGCTGAGGTGCGGCCGGCGGAGGTGCGGCGGGTCCGTCATCGGCCTCGAGATCGAAATGTTCGTCCTCGACCGGACGTCCAAGATCCATCAAGGACATCTGCGGCGCTTTGCCCCCATCGGCCTCGAGCGACTTCAAAAGATCCCCCGCCCGCTTGATCAAAGACTTCGGCAGTCCCGCCAGCTGGGCGACGTGGATCCCGTAGGATTTCAGCGCCGGTCCCGGGCGAAGCGAGTACAAAAAGCGCAGCTCTTCGCCGCGATCCGTGACCGCCATGTGGGCGTTACGCACCTGCGGGTACAGCGCTTCGAGCTTCGTGAGCTCATGGTAATGGGTCGCGAAGAAGAAATAGCCGCCCTGACGTCCCAGCAAATACTCGAGGAGCGCCTGGGCGAGGCTCATGCCGTCGAACGTCGACGTTCCCCGTCCCAACTCATCCAAGATCACGAGCGAACGCGGGGTCAGGCCCTGCACGATCTCGCTCGCCTCTTTCATCTCGACCATGAAGGTCGAAAGCCCTTCCGACAACGAATCATTCGCCCCGATCCGCGTGAAGACGCGATCAAAGAGCGGAAGTTCCGCCTTGCGGGCAGGAACAAAACCGCCCGACTGGGCGAGGATCACACTGAGCGCGACCTGCCGCATGAGCGTCGACTTTCCGGCCATGTTCGGCCCCGTCAGCAGCAAGCATCCGCCGCGGTCGACTTCGATGTCGTTGGCGGTGAAGCGTACGCCGACTTTCTGCTCGACGACGGGGTGACGGCTGGCCGTCAGGCGAAGCACGCCCGATTCAGAAATCACGGGTTTAACGTACGAGCGTTCGAGCGCGAGCTGCGCCCACGACGTACTGAGGTCGATCTCGGCCAGGCGCAGGGCCAGATTCAAGATCAACGAGGTCTGCGCCAGGGTTTGATTCTTCAGGGTCTCGAAGACCTCGAACTCCAATTCAAAACGTCGCGTCTGACTGCTGAGAACCTTGCGCTCCAGCTCCACGAGCTCGTCGGTCGTGTAACGTTCGGCGTTCGTCAGCGTTTGTTTGCGCTGGTAGTGCTTGGGCGCTTTGTCTTTGTGGGTGTTCGTGATCTCGATGTAGTAGCCGAAGACGTTGTTGTAGCGCACCTTCAGACTGGAGATTTCGGTGGCCGCTTTTTCGCGCGCTTCGAACTCGGCCAAAAGGGCCTGCCCGTGAGTCGCGTATTTCAGTGCCTCGTCGAGTTCGGGTTTCACGCCCTCTTTGATCATGCCGCCCTGACGCACGGACAGGGGGAGTTCGTCCAGCAGGCAACGATCGATTTTCAAAGACAGGTCCAGCAGTTTTTCGCGCGCCCCCTCGGGTAAGACCTCGGGATGCGGAAACGCGGGTGTGATCGACTCGATCAGCGCGAGCACGTCCAGCCCCGCCTGCACCGAGGACTGCACCGAACGCAAGTCACGGGCATTGGCCGTCGAAGGGCCGAGCCTTGTCAACCGACGCTCCAGATCGCCCACTTGCGTGAGTCGCTCACGGATGAGCTTCAGATCGCGATGGCGCGCGCCCCAGGCTTCCACTTTCGCCCAAGCGGCTTCGAGCTCTTTTTGATTCGTGAACGGAAACGCCAGACGCGAACGCAACAAGCGTGCGCCCATGGAGGTCTTGGTCCGGTCGACCGCCGCAAGCAGACTTCCCGCGCGCTCGCCGCGCGAGGTTTCGAAAATCTCCAGATGCCGAAGCCCCGTGGGGGTGATCTCCAGACGTTCGTTCCAGAAGCGCTCTTCAAAAGGACGCAGGAACTTCAGTCGCGCATCCCCTTCCAAAGAGTCGATGTAACCCAACAAAACGCCGACAGTCTCGAGCCCCGACGCCGACTTCATCAGGAATTCGTTCGTCGAGAGGGGACCGTCGTAGCGACTCAGCAGCCGACGTTCGCCGGTTTTCGGAAGCTCCGAATCGAAAACGTTATCTTTGTCGGGAGTGCGGGTCACGATTTCCGCGATGGGAAGCGCGCGCAGAAGCGCCAGCGTTTTCGCGGCGTCGAGGTTTTTCCAGTAAAGCGCTTCGCCGGTGGTGACGTCGACCACAGCCAAGGACGTCTCATTCGCCGCGGCCACGAAGTTCGGGCGCGTGGCTTCGAGAGTTTCGGCGTCGTAAACCATTCCCGGAGTCAGCACGCGGGTCACGGCGCGCTTCACGATCCCTTTCGCGAATTTCGGGTCTTCGATCTGATCGCAGATCGCGACCTTCAGCCCCGCCGTCAGCAGCTTGTTGATATGCCCACCGATGGAGTGATGGGGCACGCCGCACATCGGAGTTTCATCGGCGGATTTTTTATTGCGCGACGTGAGCGCGATCCCCAGGATCGGTGCGGCCTTCACGGCATCGTCGAAAAAGATCTCGAAGAAGTCGCCCATCCGGAACAGAAGGACCTTGTCCGTGTGGGCGGATTTCATTTCCCAATACTGACGCATCAGGGGAGTTTCATGCGTTTTTTCCATCCCTCGTTGCTCCCATAAAGCCCGGAACCTCTCAATACTTACGGCAGATCGCCGCTCTATTTGCGGGCTGCGTCTAGAACATAATTCGAAACCTTCCCGACAACTCTTATGTTTTAAACAAGTGTTTAAATGCGCTGCGCGATCTATAATCCTTATCCTTCACAAGACCCGAACTATCGCCTCCTCCGAACTCCGACTATTCCCAGACTCATCAACGCTCATTCGAAGGGGGAATGCCTGTGAAATCACTTTTCTTCGCCATTTCGTTACTCGTCTCTGCCTCGGCGGCCGCGTCGGTCGTCAAGATTCCCGGCTCCACGGGAGTTCTGATCAACCACACCTCGCTTCCGCCCGAAGCCTTCAAAGTCTCGTACAGCGTGCGCTGCCAAAGCACCACGGGCGTGTCCTGCGGTTCGTTCGAGCTGGAGCAGAACCTCAACGCCTTCGGCATCTACACGATCCCGGACTTCGAACTCGAAGTGGGCACGACCCGTCCGCAAGATCGCCGCTACTCGCTTTTCGTGTTTTTGTCTTTGCCGACCGAAGACGCGCGTTTTCCGAAAGGCGTCGCCCCGGGTGATCTCGCGCAGCTGACCGACAAACGTAAAATCAGCAACCTCGCGGAGCTGAAAGCGCCCGACTTCTCGCTGTTCCGCGCGGATCCCGGCGTTCTCGACATCCGTTTGCAAAGCGGCCGTGATCTGAACGAGTTTTTGAAAAACGAAGGCCGCGACGTCGGCGTGACCGTCGAACTCGACTTCGGCCTGAGCGGAACCGACAATCTGGACACGACCGTGCGCCTGGAGCAAACCGGTTTCTCGCTTAAACGTTGGGTCGATCTGCGTGAGACCTACATGCTTCTTCCCGGCAAACTCGCGACCGACGCGGCCATCGACTACGTGGTCACTTACGAATACCAAACGGTGAAATCGGGTCGACTGAACTTCGCGCCGAACCTCGTGGGTCTTCTGGGCGCGCTCACGATCGACGATACGGCCGCGCGCACTGAGCAGTTACCGCTGGAGCGGAAATTGACCGGCGAGTTCGCCGACACGAACTTCCACCTGGACTACGCCCTTCGCGACCGTATGAAATTCGACGAGATCGGATTTTCCTACGCGACCCTGAAAGCGGAGTGCGTGAACGGCCAAATCCAAGGCGAGCTCATCTACCGCGAAGGTCAGTTCACCGACGAACCCGAAACTTCGCGCGTTCCCGTGAGCGGCGTTTGCCAAGGCGAGACCGGAACCCTGCAGTGGCCCATCGAAAACATCTCGGGACAAACCGAGATGCTGTCGGCGAAGTACGCCCGCATCCGCGCGCAGACCTACGAAAAGCCGAACGGCACGAAAAGCATCGGCCGCCTGCTTTTCACCGACGACATCAGCGAAAGCCAAGGCATCTACAAAGGCGAAGAGCTCAGCATGTTCCTGACCGTGCGCCTGGCCGACGGCACCTACGCGGGTCATATCTCGGTCGGAACCGACAACTAATCCATCCCTTTCGCCAAGGACCCAGCATGAAAACCATCTTGATGATCTTTCTGGGGGCGCTCGCGGCGCCCCTCTTCGCCCAAGCGAACTACGTCTGTAGCTACGACGAAGCCGGCTTCGGCTTGAAATACGAAACCCGCATTCAACTTCACGCCGGCGGTCAGGCGGCCGACGTGCAAACGCTGTTCGTCGTCGAAGACGAAGCCCACCCGGCCTGCGCGAGCCTTGCGCCCTTCGCCGTCACCATGAACGCGGGCCGTATCGAACTCGCGGGACGTTTCCTTTGCGAAGACCGCACCGAGCACGACGCGGTTCTGAGCTACGATCCGCGCGCGAACGAACTCGCGATCGGGAATCGCATCGAGAAGTGCCAGCGGGTTCCCTAGTTCTATTTCGGGGACCAACTCAATCCTCACATTGGTATCCCAATGTGAGGATTCACGACTTCATTAAAAAAACGCCACGTCGGAAATCTAAGCTACGCCTGAAGATGAGGTAACCACCACACGCAGGTCCCGGTGCCACCTTCAAAGATGGACGACTCGCCCTGGAGTTCTCGGACGGGACTAAAATATCTGCGAGTTACTGGAGGATCATCCCCGTAAACCAAAAGCATTTCTCGTCGTTTGACGTAGGCCAGAAATACGGGATGGAAACACCCCTCGACATGGATTCAGAGATAAAAAAGTGCATCTTAAAACAAACCGTGACCTCGGCTGAGATCTCTTCAGCCGGAGATATCACGATCACTCTCGCCAACCACGCGCATCTCCAGATTTTTAACTTCACTTCATATGAAGCCTGGGAGATTCAGTTCACGGATGGAACTAGCGAATACTCCAACTACTGGAAAAACCACTAGCGCCGAGACGACTTGCAGCCGTGCCCCTACCGCCCGCCGAGCGCAGTCATGAGCTTCGTGTAGATCCCGTCGAAGCCGCCGTTGGACATGATGACCACGACATCCCCCGAGCGGGTGCGGGCCTTCAAATCAGCGACGATGGCGTCGGCGTTGTCGAAGCAGGCCGCCGACTGGCCCTTCGCCTTCAAATCGGCGACGAGTTCGTCCGACGAAAAGCGCTCACCCTCATCGATCTTGGACTGATCGAACGCGCGCGCCAAGCAAGTCTCGTCCGCGATCCCGAAGCTTTCGGCGTAGTCTTTCTGGAAGATCTTGCGACGCGAGGTCGCCGAGCGCGGCTCAAAAACCGCCCAGAGTTTGCGGTTCGGATAACGGGCGCGCAAGCCCTTCAGGGTTTCGCGCACGGCTGTTGGGTGGTGAGCGAAATCCTCGATCACCAAGACCCCGCCCGGCTCGCCCAGGATCTCTTGCCGACGCTTCACGCCCTGGAAGCTTGCGAGCGCCGCGCGGACCTTCTCCAGATCCCAGCCGATTTTCAACGCGACACCGATCACCGCGAGTGCGTTCATCACGTTGTACTCGCCCGTCAATACCATCTTGAAAACGCCCAGATCCTTGCCGTCGAGTGACGCCCGGAAACTCTGCCCCGCGGCGTCCGTGGCCAGTTCCGTCGCACGCAGGCCACCCTCTTTCAGGCCGTAACCGCGTTTCAGCCCCGCCTTCGACTGCGCGGCCAGCGCCGCCACGTTCGGATCGTCCGCCCAGTAATGCAGGCTTCCGCCCGCGGGAATCAGATCCATCAGCATCTTGAATGCCGACTTCACATGATCGAAATCCTTGTAGATGTCCGCGTGGTCGAACTCGCAGCTCGTGAAGATCACGTGCCGGGGCCGGTAGTGGATGAACTTCGGCACTTTATCGAAGTACGCGGTATCGTATTCGTCGCCTTCGATGACGAAGATCTGCCCGTGCGGATTTTGAAAACTGCGCGAGAAGTTTTTCGGGATGCCGCCGATCAAAAATCCGGGACGCGCCCCGACCTGATCCGCGATCCACGCCATCATCGAGGTCGTGGTGGTTTTACCGTGAGTGCCGGCGACGACGATGGACGCGCGGTCCTCGATGATCATCTCGCCCATGGCTTTCGGCAATGACGTGTAAGGCACGCCGAGCTTCATGACCTCTTGGGCCTCTTCGTTCGAGGCCGAGATGACGTTCCCGATGATCGCGAAGTCCGGACGCTCGCGCAGATGCCCCCGCGAATAGCCCGAATAGAGAGGAATCCCCAGATTCTGGATCTGGGTCGACATCGGCGGATAGGGGTTCGAATCCGAGCCCGTGACCTTGAAGCCGCGATCTTTCAAAAGCCCCGCGAGCGAAGCCATCGCGGTCCCGCAGATCCCCAGCATGTGGATGTGCGAGCCGGGCGGTAATTCAGAAATTGAGATCGAGCGATCTTCCATGACGTCACCTCGTGCGGACGATTAAATGCGTTTCAATTCTTCCACGACCCAGTTGTGGATCTGCGGACGGAGCTTCGCGAACTCTTTGATCTCGCGTCCGAGCAAGACCCGGTTCGACAAAATCGTGACTAAAAGATCCGTATGGGGGTCGTACCACAAAGACGTTCCCGTAAAGCCCGTATGCCCCACCGAATACGGCGAGAAGTAATCCCCGCAAGAGGCCGCGCCCGGTGTTGGCATCATGAAGCCCAAAGCCCAGTCGCCTTTTCCCAACGGACGGGCGCGGGTCGTGAACGTGCGTGCGGTCTTCAGCTTGAAGCTCGTCTTCGAGATCCCCAGAAGCTGCGAGCGCAGAAAAAGACCGAACCAGCTGACGTCGTCGATGCTCGAGAAAAGTCCTGCATGCGTGCTGATCCCGCCCAAAGCGAAGCAGTTCTCGTCATGCACTTCGCCTTGAATCAGGCGTCCCCGCCACTTGCAACGCTCGGTCGGGCCGTAGAAACGCGCGGGCTGATGGGACTGATTGTCCAAATGAAAATCCAAAGTGGAAAGACCCGGATACAAAAGCTGCTTTTGCGCGGCCCAGATTTCCGGAAGCGATTTCTGCTCCATCTCTTCCAGGCAAGCGCCGAGGATCATGAAACCCACGTCCGAGTACACGCTTTCGTCGCGCGACTCAAAGGGCAGGGTTTTGATGATCTCTTTGAGCTGACGGCGGCGCTCGGGAATGGGTTTTGAAAGATCCAGCGTCTGGTAAAAGGGATGCCACCAGATCGCGCCCGAGCTGTGGGTCAGAAGCTGCACCACGCGCAGATCGGGCTGCGGAAAATCGGGCCAAAACTGGATGACCTTCGAGTCGAGATTCCACAACCCCTTTTCGAACGCGAGCATCATCGCCGGCACCGTGAAGATGATTTTCGTCAGACTCGCCAGATCGTAATAGGGATAGGTATCCCCAACCGAGACGTCGCAGAACTTGCGGCCGTTCTGGTGCACCTGCAATTGCAGTCCGGGCGCCGCGCCCGGAAGCTTCTCTTCGATTTTCTGTTTCAGACGGCTTTCCAGCAGCGTCGTGCGCATGGGACTTTAACCTTTCCGAGTTTTCTTGCGGGTTTTACCCGCAGCCATTTTCCGGCGGGTCTTGCCCGCAGGCGATTTCTCCGCCGTCAGCGGCGAGGCGATGACCAGACGATCCCCCTGGATCGTGGCCGTGGTGCCGAAGGGCACGGGGCGATTGCGATTTCCGTGGCCGACCGGAAGGCCCGCAAACAGCGGGATCCTCAAATCGCGCGCGAAGTTCTGCATCGCCCATTCAACGCGGTTCACGGGTGCGACCGGCTGAGGTGCGGCCGGCTGAGGTGCGGCCGGCTGAGGTGCGGCCGGCCGAGGTGCGGTGGCCGTCGATGCCGTCGGCTCGTCACCGCCGATGAAGTCCCCGAGCACAACCGCCTTCGCGCCGTCGAAAAACTTCGCTTGGCGCAAATGCGTGAGCGTCCGGTCGATGCGATAACCCCGCTCGTTGATCTCTTCAAAAAAAACGATCTTGCCCGCGGGTTTCACCGCCTCGGGCACACCGATCAAATTCTGATAGACGGTCAGATTCCCGCCGATGACCTCACCCGAAAGACGACGCAGTTTGCGGGCCGCATCGTTCAAAGGCCGAAGCCCCTCGAACACCACGCGGTCCTCTTCGCCGAACAAAAGCCGACGCAGATCCTCGACGTCTGCGGGATCGAGCTCCCCCCGCCCCAGCTGCGTGAGTACCGGCGCATGCAGGGTCGGCCATTTCCAGTGCTTGAGCGCGCCGTTCAAAAGCGAGGTCGCATCCGAAAAACCCAAAATGAGTTTCGGCGTTTTGGGACGCGCGCCTTTGAACAATCCCGGCAAAAGCCGGTGCGTCCCCGACCCGCCCCGTACGAACCACACGGCGCGCGAGTCTTTCGCGTGCAGCGCGGTCTTCAAAACGCGCAGGCGCTCTTCGTCGGTATTCGCAAAGAAGGTCGTGGGAACGATGAGATTTTCGGGAACGCGGACCCGCAGGCCCCAGGACTTCAGGACCTCGACCCCACGCTGAAGTGCTTCCGCGGGCGCCGAGGAACCCGGCGCCACCACGTCGATCAAATCACCGGGCCTGAATGGCGTTAACGGCGGTGGAGTTAAAGTCATCCTCTAACTGTGTCGGATATTCCCCATCAAAGCAAGCCGCGCAGAAGCTCTTCGAGTCCGCGTGCACCGCCTCGTAAAGACCCGTCATCGAGAGGTAACTGAGACTGTCCGCCTCGATGAACTGACGAATCTCTTCCAGGCTCTGGTTCGCCGCGATCAGATGACTTTTCTGAGGCGTATCCACACCGTAGTAGCAAGGCCCGGTAGTCGGCGGCGAGGCGATCCGCATGTGGACCTCTTTCGCCCCGGCCTGACGGATCATGCGGATGATCTTCTGACTCGTGGTTCCGCGCACGAGCGAATCGTCGACGACGACGACCTTTTTGCCCGCAAGAACAGCGGTTTGCGGATTCAACTTCACCTTCACCCCGAAGGCGCGAATGGCCTGCTGAGGTTGGATGAAAGTCCGGCCCACGTAGTGATTGCGGATGATTCCGAACTCAAACGGCACGCCCGATTCACTGGCGTAACCCAGCGCCGCGGGCACACCCGAATCCGGCACCGGAATCACGACATCCGCGTCCACCGGATTTTCACGGGCGAGCCAGCGCCCGAACTGCTTGCGCGATTCGTAAACACTCTGACCGAAAACGATGGAGTCCGGACGCGCGAAGTAGACATGTTCAAAAATGCAGCGCGCCCCGCGCGGCGCTTTCGGCAGATGCGCCGTGTGCGTCCCCTGAGCGTCGCACCAGAAGATTTCGCCGGGTTCGAGTTCGCGCACGTACTGCGCGCCGATCAGATCCAGCGCGCAGGTCTCGGACGCGACGACGTACGAGGTCTCGCCCACCGCATTCGCCTTCATCCCCAGAACCAAGGGACGGAAACCGTAAGGGTCCCGCACCGCGATCATGGAGTCCTTGGTCAGGAAAACCAGACTGTAAGCGCCGACGACTTTCGAGAGAACCTGCGGCAGAAGCGAAATGAGGTTCTTCTCGGAACTGCGTGAAATGAAATGCAAAAAGAGTTCGGTGTCGGTCGTCCCCTGGAAGATCGCGCCCATCTCTTGAAGCTCTTTACGCAGCGAGGCGCTGTTCACGATATTGCCGTTGTGGGCGACCGCGACCGGCCCCCAACGCAGCCCCGCCGTCAGCGGCTGGCAGTTCGCCAGATGATTTTGCCCCGTGGTCGAGTAGCGGTTGTGACCGATGGCCGCCATCCCCTTCAGCGTATCGAGGACCGCGTCGTTGTAGACGTCTCCCACAAGGCCCATGCCCTTGTGGACCCGGTGCTCGCCCTGGTCGAGCGAGACGACGCCCGAGGACTCCTGCCCCCGATGCTGCATGGCGTACAGACCCAGGTAAGACAGCTTCGCCGCCTCGTCATGATTCCATACGCCGATGACCGCGCACTCTTCCTTCCAGGAGCTGAGTTCGCTGTCGTGATCGTCCAAGAATTCATTCCCAATGGGATTATTCAAAGTCCATCCTCCACGCCTGGTGGCGTGATTGTGTGAATTCCGAACCCGAAGTCTCGTAACCCCAAGCGCGAATGGCGCCAGAGGTGGTCTCGCCAAGCTCCGCCACCGAAGCGTCCGCGCCCGAATCTTTCTGGAGCTGCGCCAAAACGCGGGCCGCTTCCGCCTTCGGAACCTCGAAGATGAGTTCATAAAGGCCGAAGTCAAAGGCCGTCGCGCGAAGTTCTTCGGAAGATTCCGCCGCTCCCGAGAGCGCGAAGCCCTTTTCGCCCGCCATTTTCGCCAGGGTCCAGAACCAACCCCCCGCGCCCACGACCTGCGACGACAAGATCGGGAGTGAATTCACCCAAGCTTGCGTCTGCTTCACCATCTTCGCGGCCCGCGCGAGGTCGAAGCCGCCGCAAAACTTCCCGTTCTCCACGCGCGCGAAGGGGAACTTCACTTTAAGTAGAGTGTTTCCCGCCGCCGTGAAGAAGTCCTGGGGCACCTTCGTTACATCGGCACGCAAGCCCACCAAACCCACCGCCGGAGTCGAGGTGATGCCGCGACCTTCGGTTTCGTTGTAGAAGCTGACGTTTCCGGAAATGACCGGGACCCCGAGCGCGATCGAAACGTCGCGCAGACCTTCCACGGACGCCACGAATTCAGACATGATCTCGGGTTTTTCGGGATTTCCGAAATTCAGACAATCCGTCACGCCGATGGGATAACCGCCCTTCGCCGCCATCTTGAGCGAAGGCTCGACCACCGCATCGTAAGCGCCGATCTGCGCGTCCACCTGCATGAGCTTCGGTCGACAACCGGTCGCGACGAACATTCCGCGCCCCGACGCGGGCAAACGCAGAAGCGCCGTTTGCGCCTCGGCCCCCCGCGCGGTCTTCGCGCCCACGCGCTGATCGTACTGGTGATAGATATCTTCACGGGACGCCCAGACCGCACCCGTCAGTCGTTCTTTCATGACACCCGCCACCTTCGCCTTCATCTCGGACGAAGCCGGGGCGGTCGGCAGAGCGTAGTCGCCCGCGCGGCGCTTCGGTAGCCACGCCTCATAGGGGCGTTTATACTCGGGTGAGTTATCCACGACCAAAGAGGGATCGATCTCGGTCAGCACTTCACCTTTCCAGGTCAGGCGCATGATCTTGTCGCTGCGGACTTTACCGACGCGAACGGCGTCCAGACCCCAGCGCGCGAAGACCTTTTCGATGGCCGCGAACTTTCCGGGCTCACAGATCAGCAGCATCCGCTCTTGCGATTCGGACAGAAGAATCTCTTCCGGCCCGATGGAGGAATCACGCACGGGAACTTGATCAAGCTCCAGGTCAAATCCCAGTCCGCCTTTCGAGGACATCTCGAAGCTTGAGCTCGTCAGCCCCGCCGCGCCCATATCCTGAATGGACACGACGAGATCCTGGGCGATGACTTCCAGGCAGGACTCGATCAGGAGTTTTTCGTAAAAGGGATCGCCGATCTGAACGTTGGGCTTTTTCGCTTCGTTATTCGCGCCGAAGGACTCCGACGCCATCGAAGCGCCGTGCACGCCGTCTTTCCCGGTTTTTGCGCCGACGTAAACGACGTCGTTCCCCGGACCTTTCGCGCCCGAAAGCGCGATGGGTTCGCCCTCAAGGACGAGGCCCACGTTCATCGCGTTGACGAGGATGTTTTTATTGTAGCTCGCATCGAAGTTCGTCGCACCCGTGACGGTGGGAACCCCCACCGAGTTTCCGTAACCGGAAATCCCGCGCACGACGCCGTCCACCAACACCTTCATGCGGTCCGCTTTCGGTTCACCGAAACACAGAAAATCCGCCGAAGCGAGGGGACGCGCGCCCATGGTGAAGATGTCACGCAAGATCCCGCCCACGCCCGTCGCCGCGCCCTGGTAGGGCTCGATGAAGCTCGGGTGATTATGGGATTCCATTTTGAAAACGACTTTTTCGCCCTGACCCAAATCAACGACGCCCGCGTTTTCGCCTTGCGACTGCATGACCGAAGGCGTGAGCGTTTTGCCAAATTTCTTCAGATGCACGCGCGAACTTTTGTAAGAACAGTGCTCAGACCACAGGGCCGAAAACAGCGCCCACTCGACCGAGCGGGGCTCACGTCCCAAAAGGCCGCAGATCATTTCGTATTCGGGTTTCGAGATGCGGTACTGCTTCAGCTTGAGTTCGAACTCCGCCGCGCTCAATTTTTGTTCGCTCATAGGAACCCCCATCCGTCACGACCGCCCATCCAGTCTTCGATCGCGCGCTCGGGGTGCGGCATCAGCGCCGCGACATTCCCCGCCTTGTTGGTCACGCCCGCGATATCGTTCAACGAGCCGTTCGGATTTTTCAGATAGCGCATCCACACCTGACCGCCGTCTTCGATGGCTTTCAAATCGTCAGCGGGCGCGTAGAAGCGTCCGTCGCCGTGGGCGATGGGAAGCTTCAAAGTGTCCGTCGCGAAGCCCTTCGACCACGCGGTGTTTTTTCCTTCGACTTTCAACTCGACCCAGTCATCGCGGAAGCGTTGACTGACGTTCTTAACCAGCGCACCTGGTAGAAGGCGAGCCTCGGTCAAAATTTGAAAGCCGTTGCAAATACCAAGAACCCGTCCGCCCTGGCCCGCGTACTCACGGATCGAATCCATGACCGGCGCTTTCGCGGCCAGCGCGCCCGAGCGCAGATAATCGCCGTAGCTGAAGCCACCGGGCAAAAGCACGGCGTGATAGTTTTTAAGATCGTAACGATCGAGATGCCACAACCACTCGACGCTGAAGCCCTTCTTTTCCGCGAAGGCGAAAACGTCACGGTCGCAGTTCGTCCCGGGGAACCGGGCGACGCCGACTTTCAGACTCATTTTTTCACCGTTTCCAGGGTGTAGGTTTCGATCAAGGGATTGTGCAAAACGCTGTCCGCGATCTGTTTCGCGCGGGTCATCGCGGTCGCCTCGTCGCCTTCGACTTCGAGCTCGATGAATTTACCGACACGGACTTTCACGCCGCCCGATCCGCCGCGCGCGAGCGTTTGTTCCACCGCGCGACCTTGCGTATCCAAGATCACTTCCCGGGGCATCACCTTCACACCAATTGTCGCCATCACTCCCACCCTTCAAACTTTATGTTTCAAATATCTATTCGGTCACGACACTGGCCAGGCGATTCAAAACCGCTTGGTAGCTTTCGTCCACTTTGCCCAGATCGCGGCGGAAGCGGTCTTTGTCGTATTTCTCGTTCGTTTCGACGTCCCACAGACGGCAGCAGTCCGGCGTGATCTCATCCGCCAAAACGATCTGCCCCAGATCCATGCCCTGCTCCAACCGACCGAACTCCAATTTGAAGTCGATGAGCTTCAGCCCGATCTTCAAAAAGAGCGTCCTTAAAACGTCGTTCACTTTCAGCGCCTGAAGCTTCAGCTCTTTGATTTCGTCTTCGGTCGCGATATTGAAGATCGTGATTTGATCGTCCGAGACGAAAGGATCCGCCAAGGCGTCGTCTTTGTAGTAGAACTCCACGAGCGGCTTCGGCAGCACGCGCCCCTCTTCGATCCCCATCTTCTTCGCGGTGGAACCGGCCAGTACGTTGCGCACGACCACTTCCAAAGGAATGATCTTCACCGCGCGCACCTTCATATCGAAGTCGCCCTGATTTTCCACGAAGTGCGAGTTCACGCCCGCCTTCTTCAGTTCTTTGAAGATCAAGGCCGCGATATTGCGGTTCACTTGGCCTTTCCCTTCGAAAGATCCTTTTTTAAGGGCGTTGAACGCGGTCAGCGAGTCTTTGAACTCCATGATGAGGATGCCGGGCTCGTCCGTCGAGAAAATGCGTTTCGCTTTTCCTTCGTAGATCATTTCCTTTTTCATATAGGGCCTATTCCTAAATTAGATAGGGGTTGAACATATCCGAATGAGCCTTGACCGAGGCGCGTCCGGCGAAGGACTGGCCAAAGCCAATTCGAGCCGGATGTAACGAAGGGCAAGCCTCATTCGGATATGCCCTTCGGGTCGAATGGAAAAGGGCCACCTGACGGCGTCGCTCCTCCGCCCCATAGACGGGGCTATGATTTGTCGTCGCTCCTTGCATCTGTCCCTTTTCCATTCGATTCAACCCCTATCTAATTTAGGAATAGGCCCTAAAGAACCCTCTTGATGAGTGTGCCGACGTTCTTTTTGTTCCGCTCGCCCGAGAAGATCTTCTGCAGATCCTTCGCTTTCAAAAGCCGCGAGACCTCGGGATCTTTTTTGATCTTATCAACCAGTTGCTCGCCCTTACCCAAAGCGTGGCAAAGACGCTGCACGTGGCGGTACGCCAGATCGCGGTCGAGGCCCTTTTCCACCAGCGCCAAAAGCACCTGGGAGCTGAAGAGCTGTCCCTGCGAGAGCGCGATGTTTTCGAGCATCCGCTTCTTGTTCACGTCCAGCCCCTGGATCAGGACCGCCATCCGGTGGGTCGCGTAGTCCGCCAGGATGAAGGCGTCGGGGAAGATCACGCGCTCAACCGAAGAGTGGCTGATGTCGCGTTCGTGCCACAGGGCCACGTCTTCCAAAGCCGCTTGCGCGTAGGAGCGTAAAAGCCTTGCGGCGCCCGTGATGTTTTCCGCCGAGATCGGGTTTTTTTTGTGCGGCATCGCGCTCGAGCCCTTTTGACCTTGCGTGAAACCTTCGGTCACTTCCGACACTTCCGAACGTTGCAAGTGACGAAGCTCGATCGCCAGTCGTTCAAGACCCGTCCCGAGCATGGCGAGTGCCAGCATCACTTCCGCGTGACGATCCCGGGGCACGACCTGGGTCGCCACCGTTTCGGGCTGCAGCTTCAGTTTTTTACCGACCCGCGCCTCGACTTCCGGGGGCTGCCCCGAATAGGTGCCCACCGCGCCCGAAAGCTTCACGACCATCATCTGATCCATCGCGCGCTCCAGGCGCTCGCGATTGCGGTAAAGCTCGGCGACGAAGCCCGAAAGCTTCAACCCGAAAGTCGTGGGCTCGGCGAACATGCCGTGGGTGCGGCCCGCGCACAGGGTCTCGGAATGCTTCTTCGCTTGGGTGCGCAGCGATTTTTCAAGGAAGTCGATGGACTGTGAAAGCACCTTAAAGGCTTCGCGGACCTGCAGCGAAAAGGCCGAGTCCAAGACGTCGGAGCTTGTCATGCCGAAGTGGACGAAGCGACCGTACTCGCCGACGTTTTCCGAAACGTTGGTCGCAAACGCGATGACGTCGTGTTTAGTCATCTTTTCGATTTCATTGATACGCTTGATGGAGAACTTCGATTTTTCGCGGATCGCTTTCGCGGCGGGTTTCGGAATGATCCCCAGCTCAGCTTGCGCCTCGGCCACCGCGACCTCGATTTCGAGCATCTTCGCGAAGCGGTTTTCCAATTCCCAGATCACGCCCATCTCGGGGCGCGTATAACGTTCGATCACTTCTCAGACTCCGTTTCCACTCGGGCGGCGTTTTTCTGCGCTTGGGCCAGGGCTTTCATTTCACGTTTTTTGCGTTCTTCTTCACGGACCAGCCACCACGCCTTCACGTCGGCGGCGGATTTGCGCGCGCGCAGGAACAGGAAGTTCCATCCGAGCCCCAGGCTCGTCTCGGGGGCAACCCAGTCGAAGTTGCGCCACTTCGGGTGGGAATAGTCTTGCCACTCTTTCTCATCGTACAAAGGAAAACGCGACGGGCCGACCTCGACCGAGGTTTTACGAATCGTCACGGGGTCTTCGTAAAGCGTGATCCCGCTGGTCCCCATACGGGCTTCGAGCGCGTCCACGCAAGCTTGGATCTGCCCCTGGACGTAATCCTTCTGGAAGCGGAAAGACTCCGGCAGGCGCAACCACAAATCGAAAAGTTCCGCGTTCGTCGTGCGCGCGACGACGAAAAGATTGTCGTGCGTCCACGGCAGATCCGTATCCTGAACCCAAGCGGAAGACAGCGGCAGCGAATCCCGGGGCGGACTCGGCGGCACTTTCAAGCGCGCCCGCACCCACGAGCCCTTCGGGCGCAAGACTCCGGACGGCAGAAGTTTTTCCTGAAGTTTCGGCGCCAGGCGTTCGGTCTCTTCACCGCTCAAAAACCAGACCGCCGTTTCAAAACCCAGAAGTTCCGTCGAATCCGAACCCGCACGGCGGATTTCGAAACTCTTCAAGCGAGTATTGCCTTCGCGCGCGACGTCCAGAATCTCAACCGGCGCTTTGACGACGACGCCCACCTGCGCGAGCGCCTCGAGCGACTTCTGGTGACCGGCCCGGTGAACCGAACGCAGCATGAAATCCGAACCGAAGGGCAATGAGCCCTCCACCAATCCCGCGCGGTAATTCGGCGACCAGTGATTGGAATGGAACGCGCGGCTGACATGGTAGAACCAAGTCTCGGTGAAGTCTCCGTTCAAAAGGTACTGGTGATCTTTCACCGTCGAGGGTCCCTCGCCGTACACCCAGTTCCAGACCGTTTCGGGAATCCCGTAGGACTCGCGGTGAAGGTTCGCCAAAGCCCCGCGCATTTCGATCGGCCCGCGCGGAAGCATCCACGCGAAACCCTGAATCTGCAGTAGCGGCGACTCTTCCAAGAGACGCTGACTTTCCGTGGCGGTCAGGCCCTGACTGAAAAATCCGAAGGGGCCTTCCTCATCATCCGCCGAGGACTCGCCGAGCGAGGGGCTGACGTCCAAGAGCGCCACGGGAATATCCTGCAAGCGCAGCTCGTGCGCCAGCGCATGTCCGCGTCCGAACGCCGAAACGATGACGACGGGCTGGGATTCAATCATGAGACCTCCTTGTCGGCGAGAAATTGCAGCGACTGGCTTCGCGCAAATTCACGCACGAGATGTTGCTCGACCGCCGAGAATCCGATCTCGGAATGGTCCTGGGCTGTTGAGACCCACTGTTGGCGACGCATTTGCCCCGCGTCCATTTCGGGAATCACGTCGTGGATCGTCACGCCCAAATCATCCCCCGCCGCGATCGCGGCTTCGAGGGCTTTCGCCCCGGGATGTTTCGGCAGAAGACTGGGATGCACATTCCAGATCCGTCCGGTCCAATTGTTCAAAAAAGATTCGGGAATCAGGCGCATAAAACCCAACAGGAAAAGACGTTCGATCCCGCGCTTCTGCAAAGAGCGGCTGAGTTCGTCCCACTGGATCTCTTTCGGTAGCAGCATCGTGGGGACCCCGGCACGACGGGCACGAAAAAGTCCGGGAGCGTTCGCGCGGGACGAAACGACGAGCCGCACGTCGACCGAGTCCATGATGTCCATCACGGATTGGGCGGTTGAGCCCCGGCCAGAAATCAGCAGGGCCCAACGCGGACTCACCGACCCACCTCGCCCAGGTGGTGAACGTCGAAGCCGAACTGTTTCGCGATCCGGCGGGTTTCCGCCTCGTTCGCTTTTTCGGTGACGATACAAAAGCCGATGCCGCAATTCAGAGTCACGAGCATTTCGTCTTTCGTCATGCCGGTCCGGCGTTGCACTTCTTGAAACTGTTCGGGCCAGCCCCAGTCTTTCTTTTCCCAGGTGAAGCCTTCCGGCAAAACCCGCGGGATGTTCTCGATGCCGCCGCCGGTAATGTGGGCCGCGGCCGCGATGGGGAAGGCCTCGCGCAAAGCGCGGGCGGCCCTCACATAAAGCGCGGTCGGACGCAGCAAGGTCTCTTTCCACTGATCCAGATCCGCGGCGAAGACCTTGCGCAGAAGAGAGTAGCCGTTCGAGTGAAACCCCGAGGACGACAGAGCGAAAATGTGCTGGCCTTCTTTCACACGGTGCGCGCCCCAAGTCTTATGTTCATCAACCACGCCCACGGCGAACCCCGCGCAGTCGAAGTCCTTGTCCTGATACACGCCGGGCATTTCAGCGGTCTCGCCGCCGACGAGCGCGCAGTCGCTTTCCGCGCAGGCGCGCTTCACGCCGCCAAGGAAGGAGCGAGCCGCCGCGAGATCGAGTTTGCCGGTGGCGTAGTAATCCAGAAAAAGCCACGGATCGCCGCCCGTGCAGGCCAGATCGTTCACGCACATCGCGACCAGATCTTGCCCCACGGTGGAGTAGTCGCCGAAGTAGGACGCCAATTTCACTTTCGTGCCGACGCCGTCGGTGCAGGTGATGAGCGCGGGCTTTTCGTATTTTTCGGAAGGAAAGCGAAACAGCGAAGCGAAGCCGCCGATGCCGTCCAAGATGCGCTCTTGATGGGGCATGGGCGTTTTGTCGTCTTTGAGCCAGTCGACCAGCGCGTCGCCCGCTTCGATATCGACGCCCGCATTTTTATAGTTGAGGCCTTGAGTCGGCGTTTGGTCAGACGTTGATGACGAGCGCGAAGGATTCGAGTCCTGGGCCAAGTTCCGCCTCCAAAATAGGTGTGGCCGCATACAATCACGCGAGGGGGGATTTGTCGAGAATACGTTAAGGCTTGAGGCCTCGGCCGGGAACACATTTCCAAGCCCGGCTTTCCGGGCTTTCGCGCCGCGAGAAAGGGGTCAAATAGAGCCCGGATTCAGGCCTTTTTCCGGGCGAAACCCGTATATCCGGTCAAACGCCCCCGCTCCCAGGTGAAACGGAAGTCGGGACCGACATGCCCCGTGAAAATCATCCTCCAGAACGCCCACTGTAGAAACACGGGCCGCAGTCCCCGCTCTTCCACGGGCTCGAGGCCCTCGGACTCCATCCAAGCCCGCAGCTCCCGGGGTTTGATGAAAAGTTCGATCACGTGAAGGTCCTTCGGCGTGTTTTTCACGAACCACTCCACGCCCTTGATGACGATCAAGTGCGCGACCGGATTGCGGTTGAAAGTATGGTAAAAAAAGACCCCGCCGGGCTTCAAAACCCGGGCGGCCTCGGCGACAACCTTTGCCGGTTCCGAGACATGCTCCAGAAAATCCATGCACGTCACCGCATCGAAACTCGCATCAGAAAACGGCAAACGGTAGGCGTCCCCCTCCACCAGCCGCGCGCGGCCCGCGGTCAGGCGACCCGCGACCTCAAGGCTCGCTCCCGATGCATCCAAGCCGGTCACCGTATGACCGGCGTCCAATAGACTTTTCAGCAAAAATCCGGCGCCGCAGCCGATATCCAAAACCTCGTGACGACGACCGGCCAAGACTTCGCGCACCCACTTCGCGCGGAAGGCGCCCTCTTGCCGCAAGAGCGCGACGGGATCATCTTCCGCCGTAAGCCAGCGGTCTTTGAGGTCGTCGTAGTAGGCGTTATTCACGATCTCGCGGTCTTTACGAAAATCGGTCACGGACGCCCCCGCTTCTGCAGGAGGGCCGCCGCCACCGTGAGTCCCGGACCGAAAGCGTAACTGAAGACCCGCTCGCCGTCGGGAATTTCATTCAACATCGCGGTCCAGATCTGCGGAAGCGTCGCCGAGCTCATATTCCCGCGCTCGCGCAAAACCCGTCGCGAATGCGTGAGTTTTTCCTCGGGAAGTTCCAGCGTTTCTTTCACCTGATCGATGATGCGCGGACCGCCGGGATGGACCGCGAAGCTCGAAGCTTGAAATTCGGAAAGCGAAAGACCCAGCTCTTTCAGCCACCGCAGCTGAAAATCACGCAAGTGGAGCTGAATATGTTTGGGCACTTCTTTTTTAAGACTCATATCCATGCCGTTTTCCGAGATCACCCAGGCCATCAAGCCCGCGCTGTCCGGTAACAGCTCCTGACGAACCGAGAGGACTTCGAAGTGCGGTTCATCGGGCGCCTGAGCGCTTAAGCGGTACGTGGCGCCCCCATCGGCGAAAAGCGATTCGATCACCATGCGCTCGGGCGTGGGATCCTTGGGCCGGAGATGCAGAGTGCAGAGCTCCGTATGAATGACGTCCACATCCTGCCCGCGCGCGGTCAGTCCCTGCGCCACCCGCAGGGCCGGAATCGCGGCGTAACAGCCCATATGATAAAGATGCGTCACCGTCGTCGCGGCCGCGGCCCCGCGCTCGAGAACATGAAGTTCCGCCGGCGACGGCGCGACGTACCCGGTGCAGGTCACGTGCAAAAGATGCGGGGCCAGAGTCGACGTAGGCTGAAGGAGCTGATCGAGCATGACACGGGACTCACGCGCAAAGACCTCCATACGGAGTTTCGTTCCCGCACCGGGATGCCCCTCGACCTCGGGGAAAAGTTCGGCGTCACCGGCGCCCATGAAGGCGGGTGAGTAATGCGCGCGGGACTCGATGTGCGGCGGGCGGCAAGCGACCCGCTCCAAAAAACGATCAAGCCCCGTCGTTTGCGGATTCGCGCGCAGATAAGCTCGCGACAGCCACTGAAGGGCGTCGGTTTGTGATTTGAGGAAAGGAGGACGATCGATCCGCAGTCCGCTCAGAAACATCCCGTCGAACCTAGCTAAAATTGACCGCAATTCCATGGCTTTTCGGGGCCCGCCCGCTCGCGTCGCTCACTTTTCCGGCGCCGGTTCCCGGGATGTCTCATTGCGGGACGTTTCATTCGAATCCAGCCCCCGCCCGACCTCCGTCGAGGCGAGGCTTTGCTCCCTCGCGGTAAATATCCGATACTTGGGACATGGGGAAATTCCGCGCGCTCGTCCTACTTTTGACTCTGTGTTTACCCGTGTTCAGCTACGCGCAGTACGACGGCGAGGATGCCTACGATCCCTTCGCGGACTATTCGGAATTTGATGAAGCATCCGAGGAAGAAGCGGACATCAACTTCTTCCGTCACGGTCGTTTCTTCACGATCGGGTTCGGCGGCGGCCTTCGTGGATTCACCGAAAACATGGCGAAGGTTTACTCCAGTAACCCCACCTACGGCCTTTTCATGTCTTACTTTTTCGATCTGCGCACAGCCGCGCAATTCGGTTTTTTGACCGGCGATCATGCCTTCGATCTGTCGCATCCGTCCGAGCGCATCGCGGGGAACGTCAGCTTCACGATCATCAGCCTCGACTACAAATACTTTCTGACTTCGCAGAACGTGACCCGCGGGCTTGCGGATTTGAATCCCTACGTCATCGGGGGCCTCGCGCAGGTTTACCGCACGATCTCGATCACCGGCGACACCGGCGGCGGACGTGACGCAACGATGGGGCTTTCCCTCGGCGGCGGGATCGAGATCCCGATCATGCGTAAGAAGAACTTCATCGGCATTCAGGGCGTCTATCGCTATTTCAACTTCAAGGACGAGAATAAAAACGTCGTCCTGCCGCAGTCACAGATCACGACCAGCACGAAGGTCAACGGGGACTCGTTCGACATCGTATTCCTACTGGGCTCGAATTTCTAAGAAACTGCCCCCTTATGGTGTTGCAAGCCTCCGGTTATGCTCAAGGGCGTAAAGCTCCAGATTGATCTGCAACTGAGGCATCCGCTTCGTCGTGCACCATGTTTTGCGTGAAAGACGTTTGATGTTGTCCCGGATCATCGCGCAGGTGTGATTCAAAGAGAAGATCGGGTCATATTTCAGCTTCTTCAATTCCCCCTGGCCCACGACCGCAGCTCTACCACCCTTCACCGTTTTATGAGTGGCCTTCGGAAAGACGCGCCTGAGATCTTTGGGATAGTGGGGATTGGAATCCGAGGTGAAGGTTGCAAATGGGTTCACCAGCTCTTTCAGCCCCTCAAACATTTTCACTCGAGCTGGCGACCTTCCGTCCACCCGAGGTCCGTACTTCTTGCGAGACAGATGAGCCAAGCCCCCCTTCGCGGGCATCGAGGAGCATTCTATACCTAAGATCCGGCGTGACTCTTCCTCGACCGCAAGCGTGATTGAAATGGGTTTTAACTTCGTGTGCTCAAAGGTTTCCATATCATCGAACTGCACCTTTTCAGAAAGCGGGAACTGCAGGTTCCAACGACGATTCTCTTCCCGCGCCAAAGCCCCCGCGAAGCGGAACTTCCGAATCACGGTCTTCGCGTTTAAACGAAGTAGCTTGGCGGCCTTTCGCTGACTTACGCCGGCGGTCATAAGTCGAACCACACGGCGGTTGTAGGTGCGTTTTTTCTGAGAGTAAAGCGGACTGGAAGTCGCGGCAGAGAAGGATTTTCCGCAGCGAAAGCATCGGTATCGGACCAGAATCTGGCCATCGGACTTACGACGATAAAAACCCCAGCGACGAATCGTCCGGGAGGCGAACTCTTTTTGTCTTTGAATATGACAATACGGGCATTTGAGGATCATGAACGACGAAGGGCGCAATTTCTGCGCCCTTCCAGTCATTCATCTCCTGCCACACGTTAGTGGGGCAGTTTCAATTTCTAACGGAAAAGTCCCACGACCTGCAGTGCCAGCCCCAAAAGAATCAAGCCGGGAATCCCCCACTTGAGCGCGAAGTACCAATGGGAAAAGAGCGATTGGGTTTCGGCGCTGGCGCCCTCCCCCTTGAAGTTCGCTTCGATCTCGGAGCGTTTCATCCCCTTCGCGATCGCCACGCAAACGAAAAGACACGTCAGCGGCAAAAGCCAGTTGATCAAAATGGCGTCGAGGTTTTCCAGAACCGAACGCGAGGAGTCCTCTTTGCGCATGGAGCCCAGCACCGCCGGCACCACCGAAAAGAGCAGCACGATAGAGCCCGAAAGCCAACTTGCGAACAAACGCGAAACCCGGAAGACCTCTTTCGCGTTCGAGACGATGACCTCCATCAACCCCAAACTTCCGCCGAGGGCCGCCAGGTACAGACAGACGAAAAAGCCCAAACCGAACAAGACCCCGCCACTGCGGTTTTGCAAAAATCCGGGTAGCGATTGGAAAAGCAGACTGGGATCGTTGAGCGGAACGTTCGAAACCGCCAGCGCGATCGGGATGATCACCAGACCCGCGATGAGCGAAAAGCTCGTATCCATCAGCGCCACGCGGTAACCCACGGCGGGGATGTTTTTCTTTTCGAGCAGATAGCTACCGAAAGTCACCATCGTCCCTAAACCCACGCCCAACGTGAAGCAGACATGCCCGATGGCATGTCCCAACGAGTTCCAGGTCAACGCCGAGAAGTTCGGGTAAAACAAAAACCGGAAGGCTTCGGTCGCCGTGGGCAGGCTCAAACTCTGCCAAAGCAGAAAGACGAGCAGCACACCGAAAACCGGCATCATGCTGCCGATCCAACGCTCGATCCCCTCATGCACCCCGCGCGCGATGACCGCGGTGCAGATGATCAGGTGAACCGAGGCCAGACCGATCTGCAGAAAACCGCTGTCGGTCAAAGCGCTCAAACTCATGACCTGATCGGGCCCGCGGGGCACGAAGGCCTCGGACAGGAACTGGACCACAAAGTAAAGAACCCAGCCGCTGATGACCGCGTAATAGGATAAAACCAAAAGCGCGAGGCCGAAGCAGATGCGGCCCACCCAACGGAAGCTGCGCCCGCCTTCGCGCATCTTGAGGGAGCGCGTGGCCGCGATCACGGGTTGACGCTGACTTTGCCCCAGGATGAGCTCGGCGATCAGGATCGGCAGCCCCAGACTCATCGCCAAGAGCACGTACAAAAGCACGAAGGCCCCGCCGCCATTTTCACTGACGATGTACGGGAAGCGCCACAGGTTCCCCAGCCCGAAGGCCGAGCCGATGGCGGCAAGGTAAAATCCGTAGCGCGTACGCCACTTCATCCGCTTGGGCGTCATTCACCCTTTCCGCGGGACTTCATGACGAAGATCCGGATCGGCACGCCCTGCAGGTCGAAGCGCTCCTTCATGTTGTTGATCAAGAAACGGCGGTACGCATTGTCGACGCCGTCCGGATGATTCGCAAAGGCGATGAAGGCCGGCGGTTTTTGCTGCGTTTGCGTGAGGTAGTAGAACTTCACGTTGTGCACGCCGTAGACGGGGCTCGGCGCTTTACGGATGGTCTCGAAGAAGAAATCATTCAGCTCGCGCGTCGAGATGCGCATATTCATCTTCTCGTGCATCCACTCAATCCCCTCGAGCAGATCGCGCATCCCTTTGCCGGTCACGGCCGAGGTGAAAACGATCGGCAGATCCCGGTAGAAGTGGAAGACCTGATGGCACTGGGCGCGGAACTTCTCTTTGAATTCGGCTTCGCCCTCGCCCAGATCGGCTTTGTTCGCGACCAAAAGAACCGCTTTGTGATCCTCGAGAATGCTTTGCAGAATGCGCGCATCCTGATCCGACGGACCCAAGGTCGCGTCCACGACCAGCATCACGACATCGGCCTTGCGGATCGAATCGTGGGATTTGAAAGCGGCGATGATCTCGAGGTCTTCATCCCGGCGCGCGCTTTTACGCAAACCCGCCGTATCGATCAGGATGAATTTCTTCCCGTTATAGGTGAACGGCGTATCCACCGCGTCGACGGTCGTGCCTGCGATTTCGCTGACGAGCATGCGGTTTTCACCCAACAGGCGATTCACCAACGACGACTTCCCGGCATTGGGTTTACCGACCATCGCGAGCGTCATCCCCTGCACCACGTTCTGTTCGGTCGGCGCGGGCAAATGGCGATCGAGCCACTCGAGCATCGGCGACAAATTGCGACGGGACTCGAAAGACGTCGCCACGACATCCACGCCGAACTCGAAGAACTCGGCGATCTTCATGTCCTGGTCATGCTCGCGATCCACCTTGTTCACGACAAGGCAGAAGGGCTTGCCGGTTTCGAGCACGATGCGGACCACGTCACGATCTTCAGGCACGAGACCGTCGCGGCCGTCCATCACCAACAGAATCAAATCCACGCTATCCAGGAAGTCGACGACCTGCTCACGAATAAGCTTCGAGACCAGGTCGGGGCTTTCCGTCAGTCCGCCCGTATCGATCAGATCGAATTCTTTTCCCCAGAGCTCCGCGGTTTCAACGATCAGATCGCGCGTGACCCCGCGCTGATCCTTCACGACCGCTTTGCGCGTTTCGGTCAACAGGTTGAACAGCGTGGATTTCCCCACGTTGGGACGACCGACGATCGCGACTTTCTTTGTGTCCAGGCGGAAGGACTCATTCAACGACATAACCGAACTCCTTCATGAGGCGCGGGTTTTTCTCCCAGCCCTCTTGGACGCTGACGTGCAGCTCGAGAAAGATCTTGCGGTCGAATGCCTTTTCCATGGCCTTGCGCGCTTGGGTGCCGATCTCTTTGATTTTAGTGGCGCCTTTACCGATCACGATCGCCTTGTGGGATTCGCGCGAGACCAGGATCTCGGCCGTGATTTTATCGAGATCGCCAGTTTCTTCGTACTTCATGATCCGCACGGCGATTCCGAAAGGGATCTCTTGTTCGAGGTTTTCGAAACACTTCTCGCGCACGAACTCCACCGCCAATTCGCGTGTCGTATGGGGCGTCGAGAACTCGGGGTCGTACAGCGGGGCCTTCGCTTCGGGCATGTTTTTGAGCGCCCACTGACGGATCGCTTCGGGATCGTCCGAATCACGCCCCGGCTCGGTCGAGACCTCAAAAATCGTGGCGTCCGGCACATGCTCGCGGATCAAGCCCTTGATCATCGTGCGACGGTGATCCAAAGCGATGATGTCAATCTTCTGCACGACGAAGGCCTTCGGCTTTGTCGTCGTGAGCGCGAGCTTGATCACGTTTTCGATATTGTCTTTTTCTTTCTGATCCACGTTCAGCACGAAAAGAAGCGCGTCGCTATTTGCGATCACGTCTTCGGCTTCCTTTTGCAAAAAGGCGTTCAGACCGCCCTCGCTGCGGATCAAGCCCGGAGCATCGACGAAGACGACTTGCGATTGCTCACTACTCCACAGCCCCAGCACGCGGCGACGCGTGGTTTGCGGCTTCGCGGTGACGATAGATAGCTTCTCTTTACACAGCCAATTCATCAGGCTGGATTTTCCCGCATTGGGAAGACCGATCAGTCCGCAGTAGCCAGCACGGTAACTCATGATTTTCGACTCTCTTTCTCTTCTTCCGGAACGGGATGCGCCTCGGACTCTAGAACCGCTAAGGCCGCGCGGGCGGCCTCTTGTTCGGCGGCTTTTTTACTTGAGCCCTCGGCCTCCGCCCAAACGCGACCATCCGTTTCAACCCGCACCGTGAAACGGCGCGCGTGGGGCGGACCGTCCTCGGATGTCAGTTTGTAAACCGGGGTCACTTTGTCGCGGGCCTGGACGGCCTCTTGGAAACGGGTTTTATAATCAGAACGAAAATCCTCGGTGACGTCATCATTCGCCAAGAGCGCGTCGAAAAGGCGAAAGACGAGCTCGCGCGTTTTCTCGAAGCCCTGATCGAGGTACACGGCGCCCATGAGCGCCTCGAGGGTGCTGGCCAAGAGCCGCGGCTTCAGCGCTCCCTGGCTTTGCAATTCGCTTTTCCCCAACCGCAGATGGTCGCCCAACTTCAAAGAGCTCGCGACGGCGGCCAGACTTTTTTCATTCACGAGGCTCGCCCGCTTTTTCGAAAGACGACCTTCGTCATTATCCGGAAAGCGCTTCATCAGCAAATCCGCGAGGGCGAGATCCAAGACCGCATCCCCCAGGAACTCGAGCTTCTCGTTGTGGGTCTCGGGCTTCACGCCGAAGCTTTTATGCGTGAGCGCTTTCTGCAGAAGCTCCGCATTCTGAAACCGGATCCCGAAGCCTTGAAGAAGATTTTCGATGCCCATCACAGACGTCCCCCGACCGGACGCCCCAGCAGAACACCTTCCATACGCGGACTTTGATCGAAACGGTAGCCCGTGATCTCGACCGGGATTTCCCCGGGTGCGTCGGCCTCACCGCCACTCATGCCGTCGATCAGGATATTCCAGTAGTCGCGTGAAAGTCCCAGACGCGAATCGTTTTCGGGTTTACGATCCTTCAAGAGCAGAACCTCTTTGCGCAACCCCAGCTGCTTGTCGGCCTCTTCGCGAAAACGCGCCAAGCTCAATTCACGCAGGCGACGCGCGCGGGCCTTACGGACTTCGTTCGGGATTTGTTTGAAGGTCTCGGCGCGGGTCCCTTTGCGTTCGCTGTAGGGGAAGACGTGCAGCCGCGTCCACGGCGTTTCGTTCAGCGTACGGTAGGTCTCTTCAAAGAGTTCTTCCGTTTCGGTCGGGAAGCCCGCGATGACGTCCATACCGATGAAGGCGTCAGGAAGGCGCTCACGGATACGCGCCAGCGACTCGCGCACTTCTTTTTCGCCGTAGTGGCGCTTCATATCCTTCAGCACCGCGGTGCTGCCGCTTTGAATCGACATGTGAAAGTGACGACATAGACGAACGTCCGAAACATAAAGTTCCAGAAGGCGTTCGCTGACTTCGACGGGCTCGAGACTCGTCAAACGGATGCGCGGGATCTTCGTGTACTTCAGCACGTTTTCCACAAGGTCTTCGAGTTTGCGCGGCTCTTTCGCCTGCACATCTTCGTAGTCACCGATGTGTACGCCCGTCAGGACCACCTCTTCAAATCCCAGCTTCGTCAGCTCGTTCACGCGCGCGACGAGGTCTTTGATCGGGATCGAGCGGCTTTTCCCACGGGCGTAGGGAATGATGCAGTAGCTGCAGAACGAGTTGCAGCCGTCCTGGATTTTCAGAAAGGCGCGCGAGTGATTTTCTTCCAGCCCCCCGCCCGCTTCCAGATCGTCTTTGCGGAAGATGTTCGACTTCAAAACGCGCGCGGGCAATGTGCCCTTGAAGTGCTGATCGAGGATGCGGGGCAGATCCCCTTTGTGCGAATTGGCGACGACCAGATCGGCGCCCGGCAAATTTTCGAAAGAACCCGTGTCCACCTGGGCCGCGCAGCCCGTGACGACGACCGTCGCCAGCGGATCGCGCGCTTTCAGTTTGCGAATCAGGCGAACCGCTTCTTTGGTCGCCTCGGCCGTGACCGCGCAGGTGTTCAGGATGTGGATACGGGGCTCGTCTTCAGTCGTGGCGGAGCGCGCGCCATCAACTGTGGTGAACCCCTGACCCGCCAGATTTTTCTGGATCAGGCCCGAATCATAGGTGTTCACTTTGCAGCCGAAGCTATGGAGCTTGAACTTCATTGCTGAATCCATCCCCCGCCGACCAGAGCCTGACCGCGATAGATGACCGCCGCCTGTCCGGGCGTGATCGCGCGTTGGGGTTCATCGAACTCGATGCGCGCGCGTCCGTCTTTGTCCTTGATCACCCGTCCCGGACTTCCACGGTGCTGGTAACGGATCTTCACGTTGAGGGTCTCCCCCTCTTCGAAATCCTGCAGCCAGTGCGTGCGTTCCATCTGCAAGGACGACGCGAAAAGATGTTTCTCTTCGCCGATCCAAACGGTCTTGGTGTCCGCATCGATTTTCAGAACGAACATCTTTTCGTGGTGGTCGAGGCCCAAACCCTTCGACTGACCGTAGGTGTAATGATGAATGCCGTCGTGCTGGCCCATGACCTCGCCGCTCGGATAGCGGCGCAGATCCCCGCGCAGATTCTTCAGGACCGAACCCGCGACCTGGGTTTTGATGAAATTGTCGTAGCCCTGATTGCCGACGAAACAAATGCCGGTGGAGTCTTTTTTGCGCGCGACCACGAGCCCGCGCTCTTCCGCGTATTTTCGGACTTCGGGTTTATTCATGCCGCCCACCGGGAAAAGAAGCTTCGGCAGAAGCGTTTTTTCCATGGTGAACAGGAAGTAAGTTTGATCCTTCCACGAGTCCTCGCTGGTCACGAGCTCGGGCTCACCCTTCGCGTTCGTGCGGATCTGCGCGTAGTGCCCGGTCGAGAGATAATCGCACTCGAGCTCTTTCATTTTGCGCACCAGGTGATCGAACTTCAGGAAGGTGTTGCAGTTCACGCAAGGGAGCGGCGTTTTACCGTTCAGATATCCCTGCACGAAAGGATCGATGACCGCTTCCTTGAACTGCGTTTCGCAGTTCAGAACGTAAAACGGAATGCCCAGATGATCCGCCACCGAGCGCGCATCATCCACATCGAGCGACGAACAGCAGGTGCCGTTCCCCTCTTCGATGTCGCAGTTCGAGTAATCCCAAACCTGCATGGTTGCGCCGATGACCTCATAACCTTGATCCACCAAGAGACTTGCGGCGACCGAGCTGTCGACCCCGCCGCTCATCGCGACCAGCACACGACCTTTACTCATACCGAGACTCCTTCGCCCGACGCCGAAGCGCTTTCGGTGGCGATCTGACGCAAATGACGGACGACCTCTTTCAACGTATCGACAAACGCGTCGACCTGCTCCCGCGTCGTCGTCCAGCCCAGACTGACCCGGAGCGAGTTCTGCGCTTCCGCGCGCGTGAGCCCCATGGCGAGCAGCACGGGACTGGGCTCGGGACTGCCGCTGGAACACGCGGCGCCGGTGGAGACGGCGAAACCTTTCAGGTCCAAACTCATCAGCAATGTTTCTCCGTCGACGCCTTTCAAGACGAGGCTCGAGGTGTTGTTCAACCGGCAGCTGCCCGCGCCCGTGCGCGTGACTTGCGTGATCTCATTCAAGATGCGCGCTTCCATGTGATCGCGCAATTCGCGGATGCGCGGCACTTCGGTTTCAAGTTTCACCAGATCCTTCACGGCTTCGCCGAATGCGATCTGCCCCAAAGTGTTTTCGGTGCCGCCGCGACGCTGGCGTTCCTGCGCTCCGCCGTAGATCAGCGGACGGTAGGGACTGCCACGCTTCACGTACAAAAGCCCCGTCCCCTTCAGCGCGTAGAATTTATGTCCCGAAAGCGAAGCGTAGTCGACGCCCATTTCGCCTAAGTGAAGCTTCGCCTTTCCCAGGGCCTGCACGGCGTCGGTGTGCACGAGCGCGCCCGCCGCTTTCGCGCGCGCGACGATCTCGGAGAGCGGCAACAGATTTCCGGTTTCGTTGTTCGCGAACATCGCCGAAACGAGAAGCGTTTTCGGTCCGACCACTTTCGAGAAAGCCTCAAGATCGAAGACGCCTTCGCGATTGACGGAAATGCGGTGCACTTTCGCGCCCCACGTCTCGATCATCTGGAAGGTCTTCGCGATGCTCGGGTGCTCGACGTCGGTGGTGATGAACTCGTCGCGACCTTGCAGCGGTGCCGGGAGTTCGTTCGCCTTGAGCATCGCGAACACGCCCTGAATGACGGTGTTACTGGACTCGGTGGCGCCGCTCGTGAAGATGAGTTCCAGCGGACTGGCCCCGAGCGCGAGCGCGATATTTTGCCGCGCCTCACGGAGCTTTTGTTTGATCTCTCGACCGGCCCAGTGAATCGAACTGGGATTGCCCCAAACCGCCAAAGTTTCGGTCAGCTTTTTTTGCACGCGTTCCGACAGCGGGGTGGTGGCATTGAAATCGAGGTAAACTTTTGAAAATTCTTGCATTTCGCCCGTCTTTAAGTGGATGGGACATAGCACAATGCCCGACCTAGGACAAGGTCAATCGCCCGGCTTTTCCTCACCTAAATCCGCAAGCTTTCAGGGCGCTTAGCCGATAAAGAAAACGTGAACTGGGCGCAACTGCAATCGCAATTTTTCACGGACCATCCGCCAAGCCGGGAGTTCTTCGAACTTCACCTGGGCTCATTCCCTTGGAACGAAGAGGTTTTGCCCGTTTACGCCTGGGAAAGGCATGTCTATATCGCCGCCGTCAATCCGGCCGCCATCTCGGAAATGATGAGCACCTGGCCCGAAAACTGGGTCCTGCTTCAGGCCGACGCCGCGGACCTGCGCGCGCTCTGGCAAGGTTGGCATCCCGCCGAGACCGTCGCCCCCGAGTCGAACCCTTTCGACTCGGAGCCGCGCTCGATGCACTTCGAAGATTCAACCCAACCGCGCATCCCCATCGAGATGAACGAGGACACCAGTCCCCCGGTCGAGATGCCGCGACTGCCTTCGGATGAATTCGAGCTGCCCGCCGCATCCGGGAAAGCGTTCCCGCCGGCCATGGAAGCGACGCCCCCGCCGAGCGCGCCGCTGCCCGAGATTCCCGAGTTCAATCCCGCCGAATTTCTTGAAACGGCCGACGCCGCCCCCGTCGCGGAAATCAACGCGAGCGAAGAGTCCCTGGATCTGACCGGAGGTTTCCCCGATGCCGAGGAAACTCCGGCCGCCGCCGACGGCGATGAAGGGCTGACCCCGGCCGTTGATGAATCGGAAATGGACGGCGCCCCCGAAGGCTTCGAGTTCGCAAGCGACGTCAAGCCCGTCGCGAAAGTCGAAGTCCCGGACGAATTCGCGGGGATCGAGAACTTCTCGACGACGAATACCGGCGCTTCGCAGGTCACGATCTCGAGCCTGCAACGCGCACCGGATGACGGCGCGCCCGCAAAAATTCCGCAAGGCGTTCCCAAGGCGAAGACTCCGCCCATTCCCGCAAGCGCTCCGGCGACCGCGGGCATGTCGAAACTCGATCCGCCCCCGGCCGCCGTGGACCGCGGACGTCCGCCCGTGGCGGCCGCGCCGAAAGCTCCTCCGCATCAAGACGTGAAGCCCGCATCCACTCCGAAGACCGCACCGCCCCCGGCGGCCGCATCCGCCGCCGTCGCCGCGGCACCGAGCCCGGCGACCCCCGAGGCTCCCGTCGAAGCGAGCGTGACGTTCCACGGTTTGAAAGTCACCGCCGAGACGAAAGCGATGCTCGCGGGACTGCCGCCCACGTTCACCGCCGCTCTGCTCGCCAGCAAAGCGGGAAATTCACTGCGCGTGATCGCGAGCTCCAAACCCGAGTTCGCGACGCCCGAATCCGAACGGGATTTTTCACTCAGTACGCCTTCTCCGTTCCGGATCGTGACCCGTACCGAAAAGTCGTACCACGGCTATTTGATCAATAGCCCCTACCTCGACCAGTTTTTCCAATCCTGGAATAAAGGGAATTATCCCGAGCATCTGACGGTCGCCCCGGTCTTGTCGGGCGCGAACATCATGGGCTTCGTTATCGCCTTCGGCTCCGCGCAAGCGGCCGGCAAAGCGGGACTGCAAGCGGTGGAAGCGCTCGCCGAGAATCTGGTGCGCAACTGGCCGGCGGCGCCCGCGAATCCGAAATCCAAAGCCGGCTAACGGATTTTAATCAGAAAAATCAGAAGCGTCATGGTGATCATCACCTGAATGAGCGCGAAGCGCACGAGCACCTGCGTATTGGACCAGCCTTTGTTGTGACGAACGTGATCGTGCAGCGGAAAACGGACGTTCTTCAAAAAGGCGACTTTGAAAAACCGCATGATCGCAACTTTCACCAGACCGGTCCCGCCGTTCACCATCAAAACCGCCGAAACGATCAGAATACAAAACGGATTTCCCGATTTGATGACGAAGACCCCCAGCAAGAATCCGAGCGCGCGCGAACCCGCATCGCCCATCAGCAGAATCGACGGATTCGCGTTGTACCAGAGGTATCCCAGGATGCAGCCCACCATGGAAAACGCCATCATCCCGAAGGTCGCGCCGTCCGCATCGTGCGGAATGAGAAGATACTGCGCGATCTCGCGGTGACCGATGATGAAATAAAGGAGCGAACCCAGACTCGTGAAAGCGAAAGCGGTCAACGTTCCGGAGAGGCCGTCAACACCATCTGAGCAATTGGTCGAGTTGATCGTCGCCCACAATAAAACGGTCGCCAGCGGAATGAAAAGCCAAAGGGGAACCAAAAAAAGCCCCGAGGTGAACGGCAACCAAATCGGGACGTCCTGAAATCCGCTCAGAACCAAGGCCGCCGCCACTGCGAGCAGCAGATCGATCAAACCTTTTTTGTACTCGCCCCACGAGGTGACCGATTTATCGTCCAGCCATCCCGAAAGCATCGCACCGAACGTGAGCGCCAGCACCCCGAGCACTTCGATCGACCAGGGTAAAAACAAAATCTCGATCAGGATGAAGAGGCTCACGAAAATGACGCCCGCGCCGGTGGGCTTTCCGGCGGCGACCGCGCCCTGAACCGCGTGACTGCGACCGCGATCCCGCGGAAGTTTGTTCATCAAACGGGGCAGCAAATAAAAACTCAATAGAAAGCAGAAAAAGACGCTGAGTCCACTCAAGAACAAATGCGACGTCAAAAGCCGAAAGGGTCCGTAATACTGCGAAAGAAACTCGCCGAGCCAATAAACCATCTTCGCCACCACCCCGTTCCCCAACGATAAGGCGGACCGGCGGCGTTCGCCAAGCGAAAATCGAGAACGTAATCAGCGCGAAGAATCGTCCACCCGACGAACCCCGCGAGGCTCTGCCGCAAACTCTAAGGTCACGATCCGGCGATCACGCGGAAAATGCGAAAGCGGAATCATCTCGGGCCACTCGATCACGGTCAGCCCCGCGGCGTCTTCCAACATCTCCCAAAATCCCGCGGCGTCGAGCTCGGACTCCTCCTTCACGCGGTAAAGATCCCAATGATCGACGTGCGTGAAAATACCACCACCCGGATAGGCGTGATGAAGCGCGTAGGTCGGCGAAGCCACGTCCCGCACCCCCAAAGACTCCAGCAGAAAGCGCGTGAAGGTGGTCTTCCCCGCCCCCATGGGACCGATCAGCCGCAAGACGGTGCCCGGCGCAAGCGCCGCCGCGCACTCATTTGCGAAACCGCGTAGGGCCGCGAGATCCGGCAAGGGGTGAAAACTCATGGACGTTTTCCGTCGAGGATCCGGCGCATTTTTTTCACCGCGGGGCCCAGCCCCTCTTCCAGCGCGTAGCAGATGAGCGAGTGGCCAATGTTCACTTCCTTCAGATACGGAAGCCGGCGGATCGTTTGCGTCGTGGCGTAATCGAGACCGTGCCCCGCGTGCACCGAAAGGCCCAAAGCGTCGCCGATCTCGGCCGCGCGGACCAGGCGTTTCCACGCGCGGTTCGCTTCGGCTTTGCGGCCCGCCTGTACGGATTCACACCAGTGCCCCGTGTGCAGCTCGATCGCTTCGGCGCCCAGGATGGCCGCCATCTTCACCTGCGCGGGGTCCGCCTCGATGAAAAGCGAGACCTCGATGCCGATCGCTTGAAGTTTTGGGATCATGACCGCGAGCTCTTTTTCCGCGCGGATGACGTCGAGTCCGCCTTCGGTCGTCAGCTCTTGGCGTTTTTCGGGGACGAGGCAAACCCAGTCGGGCTTTTCCTTCAGCGCGATCTTCATCATCTCACGGGTCACCGCCATTTCGAGATTGATGAGTGCCGGCCGCGCTTTGCAGATCCGGGTGACGTCGCGATCTTGAATATGACGGCGGTCTTCGCGCAAGTGAATGGTGATCTGTTCGGCGCCGTTTTTCACGGACAAGCGCGCCAGGTTGAGCAGATCGGGATAGGGCGTTTTACCGCCGCGGACTTGGCGCAGGGTCGCGCCGTGATCGATGTTCACTCCGAGACGGATGCGGGGGCTCTTTTTCATAAGCCCCTCGTACCGCGAAATCCGCGCGATAGCAAAGGCTGCCGCGCGGGCGGCCCCAGACGCGAGGGCTATTCGCCGAGGTGTTTTTCCAAGAAGCCGGCGATCTTTTCGGCCATGACGGTGATCCGCGCCTGATCCGGGCCCTCGATCATGACCCGCACGAGCGGCTCGGTTCCCGAGAAGCGCACGAAGACGCGCCCTTCACCCTTCAGGTCGTCGCTCGTGGCCTTCACGAGCTCCTTATAACCCGGGATGGAGTCGAGGTCCTGGCGTCGTTTCACGCGCAAGTTCACCAGCACCTGGGGAACGTCTTCGACGATCCGGTTGAGTTCGGACATCTTGGCGCCAGTCTCGCGCATAACGGACAAAACACTGAGCGCGGCGACGCAACCGTCCCCGGTCGTCACGTGATCCGAAAAGATGATATGTCCCGAAGACTCCCCGCCCAGATTGAAACCGTTGCGCCGCATTTCTTCGACGACGTATTTGTCACCGACCCCGGTCTTGACGACCTTGATGCCGGCTTCGGTCATTTTGCGCTCCAACCCGAAGTTCGCCATCTGGGTCGTCACGAGGGTGTTCCCCTTGAGGAGCCCCTTCTTTTTCATGTGCAGAGCGCAGATCCCGAGGATGTGATCCCCGTTCATGATATGCCCTTTTTCATCGACCAGGATCACCCGATCCGCATCGCCGTCGAGCGAGATACCGAGATCCGCGCGGAATTCCAAAACCGCTTCGGCGAGCTTCGCCGGATGAAGCGCGCCCACCTTATCGTTGATGTTCGTCCCGTTCGGATTGTCGCCCAGCTGGATAACTTCCGCGCCGAGCTCTTCAAAGATGGCGGGCGCGACTTTGTAAGCCGCGCCGTTCGCCGTATCCAAAACGATGCGCAGACCATCGAGGGTCTGCTCGAGCGGGAACGTGTTTTTCACGAAGACGATGTAACGGCCTTGGGCATCGTCGATCCGGCGCGTACGTCCGATCTGCGGAGAAGGCGGCATCAGCTTCTGAAAGTCCTCGCCTTGGACCAGGCGCTCGATTTCGCGCTCCATGTCCTCGTTCAGTTTGAAGCCATCCGCGCCGAAAATTTTGATGCCGTTATCTTGAAAAGCGTTGTGCGAAGCCGAGATCACGATCCCCGCCGACGCCCGCATATTGCGGGTCAGAAAGCCGATCCCCGGTGTCGGCAGCGGCCCCACGAGCTGCACGTGCACGCCCATCGAGTTCAGTCCCGACGCCAGCGCCTGCTCGATCATGTAACCCGACAAACGGGTGTCTTTACCGATGACGACCTTTTTATCCCGTGACGACCACGGATTCGTTTCTTTTTGCAGGAGGTAGCCGATGGCCTGCCCGATCCGGATCACGGTTTCGGGAACCATGGGGAAGACGTTCGCGGTGCCACGAATTCCGTCCGTGCCGAACAACTTGGATTTTTTTTCGGTGGTCTTCGCGTCGCTGCTCAAAATCAGGTCCTCACTTTTTTCTACCGTGCACTCACTTCTTTTCGATCTGCACTTCGATCCGCTCGGGCTGAAGGGTGACCAGCTTTACGCCGAAAGGCACATCGACTCGTCCGCGCGGGATCTCGACTTCATAGCGGCCCGGGCCCTTGGAACTCAAGTCCAATGTGACGATTTGGCTGACGCCATTTTCAATAAAACGGCGAAGCGCCGTTCTTGGTCCCGAAACTTTGATTTTGATGGTGTCCACGGACTGAAAAACGACGGAGTAGCCCGGCGGCGGGATCAGCTCGATGTCGACTTTTTTGGCAACCACGAAATCCCGACGCCCCAGGATCGTGATCCACAAGATGAGCGCGATGAACAGCGACACCATCTTGTAACTCAGATTTTCGGTGAAAAAAGCGCGCATCCTGGGTTTCACGCGAACTCCTCGGTCTTACGGAACTTCAAGCCGAAGACGCCGTAGAGCGCTTTACGTAGACGATTGGAATCTTCCATCGTCGTCAGGTGGCCCCCTTGAACCAAGCCCACGTTGCGATTCTCTTCGCTGACGATGATGACGATCGCGTCGGTTTCTTCCGTGAGCCCTATGGCCGCGCGGTGACGCGTCCCCAAGTTCTTATCGAGGACGGGATTTTTACTGAGCGGCAAGAAGTTCCCCGCCGAATGAATCTTCCCCCCGCGGATCAAGACCGCGCCGTCATGCATGGGGCTCGTCGGGTGAAAGACCGAACACAAAAGCTCCGACGAAACTTTGGAGTCGACTTCGGTTCCGAACTCGATGTGGTAGTCGATCATGATGTCGCGTTCGAGCACGATCAAAGCGCCGTAACCCCGCTCGGCCATCTGGAAGGCGGACTTCACGATCTCTTCGACGACCTGGGTTTCCTGCGCGCCGCTGACATCCGAGAAGAAGGGATTCGAACCGATCTGCGCGAGCGCGCGACGGATCTCGCCTTGGAACAGGATCACGACGATGACGAAAAGATTTGAGAAGAATTTCTCGAGAATCCAGTTGAAGGTGTAGAGCTCAAGACCGATCGAGGCGATGTAAAGAATCGCGAGGACGCCGAGACCGGAGAGCATCTGGATTGTGCCGGTTTTACGAATCAGGATCAGCACCCGGTAGACCACGACCCAAACGAGGATCATGTCCAACAAGTCCTGCAAACGCAGGTGCGTGAGAATAAAAAGAACGTTGTCCTTAATCTGAAGGAACATGGGGCGTGGTTGCTCCGCTGGGTATTCGAATCCCGTACCCCTACCTTAACTCAACTCCCAAAAAGAAAAAAGCCACGTCTTAGCGTGGCTTCGTTTCTCGTGATTGGTCCGGACGAGGTCTCGACCTAGCTGCGAGCCGGTCCGGGTTCGCCGACGGGGTCGTCTCCCGTGTTCTTCGCGGCCTTGTTCTCGCTCGCGGCGGCGGCACCCAGGCCTCCGTCGTGACCTTTGTTACCGCGGACTTTACGAACTTCCGAAACCCCCGCTCCGTTGACCAACATCTCGACCTCGTGACCGTCGATGGTCTCGAACTCCAGAAGAGCCTGGGTCAGCGCCTCGAGCGCTTCACGGTTATCGGAGAGGATCTTCAGCGCCGTTTTGTATCCGCCGTTCACCAGACCAAAGACCTCTTCGTCGATCTCTTGTGCCTTCGCTTCGGAGTAGTCGCGACTTTTCTGACCGCTCCCCATGCCCAGGAAAACCGGACCTTCGCCTTTTTCATAGGACAAGGGTCCCAGCTTTTCGCTCATCCCCCACTCGCAGACCATCTTGCGGGCGATATCGGTCGCACGTTCAATATCATTGCCCGCACCGGTGGTGATGTCTTTGAAGACGAGCTCTTCCGCGGCGCGACCGCCGAACAGGAAGGCGATCATATTGATCGCTTTCGACTTCGACAAATTGAGCGAGTCCTTTTCGGGCAAAGTCTGCGTGATCCCGAGCGCCATGCCGCGGGGGATGATCGTGACTTTGTGAATGGGGTCCAGACCCACGAGCTTTTTGCCGACGAGCGTATGCCCCGCTTCGTGGTACGCGGTCACACGTTTATCTTCGTCACTGATGACCATCGAGCGGCGCTCCGAGCCCATCATGACTTTGTCTTTCGCGTGTTCAAAATCCGACATTTCCAAATATTTCTTATCGGCCCGCGCCGCGCAGAGCGCCGCTTCGTTGACCAAGTTCTCGAGATCCGCGCCCGAGAATCCGGGAGTCCCGCGAGCGATTTTATCCAGCTGCACCGAGGGCGACAGCGGCGTCTTGCGGGTGTGGACTTCGAGGATCTGCTGACGACCGGCCAGATCGGGTTTGTTGACGACCACGCGACGATCGAAACGACCGGGACGCAGCAGCGCCGGATCGAGAACGTCAGGACGGTTCGTCGCCGCGATCAGGATCACGCCATCATTGGACTCAAAACCGTCCATCTCAACGAGCATTTGGTTGAGCGTCTGCTCCCGCTCATCGTGACCACCGCCCATGCCGGCGCCACGGTGACGTCCCACGGCGTCGATCTCATCGATGAAGATGATGCAGGGAGCGTTTTTCTTCCCCTGTTCAAACAGGTCGCGCACGCGGCTCGCACCGACACCGACGAACATCTCGACGAAGTCCGAACCCGAAATCGTGAAGAAGGGGACGCCCGCTTCACCCGCGACGGAACGCGCGAGCAAGGTCTTACCGGTTCCGGGAGGTCCCACGAGCAGAACGCCTTTGGGAATGCGCCCGCCGAGTTTGGTGAATTTCTTCGGATCTTTCAAAAAGCTGACGACCTCTGCGAGCTCTTCTTTCGCTTCTTCGACGCCGGCGACATCTTTGAACATCACTTTGTTTTTGTTCTCGGTCAAAAGACGCGCGCGTGATTTCCCGAAAGACATCGCCTTACCGCCGCCCACTTGAATTTGGCGCAGCAGATAGAAAAAGATCCCGGCGACCAGAAGAAGCGGCAGCCAGTTCACGAGGAAACTTTGCATGAAGTCCGAGGACTTGCCGCGCTCATAATTCGGGGTCAGCCCCGCATCGCGGACCAAACGGTAGCCTTCGTCACCGGTGTTGCCGATAATGCGGAAATGTTTTCCGCCGTAGGCTTTCTCGAAATCGGGCTTCACTTCGCCCAAAATTTCGCCCGTGTCTTCACGGAAGGTGACGGACGCGATCTCTTGGCGTTTCACCGATTCGGCGAACTTCGAGTAATTGAAATCCGTAATGAGTTTATCTTCGCGGCCCTCGATCGCCTGGAAAAGAAAAACGGCGACGACGACGAGCAGAAGCCAGAGGACCATCGTTTTTTGAGTTGCCTTCATGTGCAGAAGCCTCCCTGCGTATCAAGTCTTGCGAGGACCGCAAGCATCGCACGCTTCTTGACAGTTTAAACCCGCGCGCGACCGGGAACAACCTCTGTTCCCGAAAAGCGTCTTGAATCTTTGGCAAAGTCGACGCCTCCGTTCGATGCTCCCAAAAACCCTTCGCTTCGACTGAAGTCTAGGATCAATGAAGGCGATACGAAGACGGCGTCGCTATTTTCCCTCGAGAGAAACGCGGATCTCTTGAGATTTCACGGCGAACGCCAGACCCGCCACATTGAATGTGTACTCGTTTTGGGAATTGTCGAGGCGCTTTTGAATTTCTTCGATCTGGCCGCGTGAATAATCAGCGCCTTTGAGGGAATGAATCAGGTAGGCCCAAGCCCGTCTCTGCTCAGACGCACTCAGGCGAAGGTAGAACGCACGATGCAGACTTTGCGCTGTCGAGAACAGGCCCTCGGGCGGGAACTGCTCATCTCGCGAGCGCTCGACCTCGACCCAATTCTCCATTGAGCGCGCAAAACTGCGCAGTGCGCCCGGGGACTTCGCCTCGAGCTGAGGCAGCCACTCTTGACGCAACCAATTGCGCAAATAACGAGAGTCCCCATTGGACGGATCTTCAACGAAATCAAGAGCCCGCGCATTGGCTTCCTCGGCGAGCTCCTCTCGAGAACAGGGCAGAAAAGGATGGTCACTTTCGCTCATGGCATCCCATCCTTGACGACCCGTTCCGCGAATCAAGCGAAGCAGTCTGGTTTCAAGCAGATCCTGGGCGTGATGTCCCAAAAAAACCACGGCGAGCCCTTCTTGAGCGGAGACTTCACGGAAAAATTCACGCCGGAAATCGCGGAACTCTTCTTCGCTGGTGAGTGGCGTTTTTGAAATTCGAAGGGAAAACGGCAAACCCAGGGCGCGCGCTTTTTGTTCGACCAACGCGCGCGCAGCCTCGCGAAATTCCGCCTGCGCCGGTTCGTCCGTGGGGCCGTGGTGCGCATGCAGGACATGCAGTTCCAGGCCCAAGGCTTCGCGCAGATCAGACAAGACCTCGAGCAGCAGCATCGAGTCCCGCCCCCCGCTGACGGCCACCCCCACACGGCGCGGTCCCGCCCCTTGCGCTTTGAGGGCGCGGTGGACGCGGTGAACGAGGGCGGACCAGGGCTTCTTCGCGGACATGGGAAGGTTAAAGCATGAAAAGCCTCTCTGGACAATGTTTTGACAGTGCCGGGAATTTCGATTTCCCAAGGGAAATCGTGTAAATTCACGGGTTCTAATATGCGCCGTTCACTGGGTCTTTTCATTCTGATCATGAGCCTGTTTGCCGGACCGATGGCTCCGTCGTTCAGCCATGCCGCGCCCGCGCCGCGCGTGTACAACAAAACGAATTTACTGACCGCCCTGAAGGATTGGGAGGTCTCGCTGAAAGACCGCGCCATGGATGCGTTCGAGCGGGATCTGGAACGCGAGTTCATCTTGCGTCTGCGCTTTCAAGTCGAACGACGCTATACCGGCGACGACGCTTCGCTGATCCGAATTCTGGCGTTTCTCTTGGAGCTGGAAGAGCAGCCGCAGAACCTGAGCCTGTCGTACACGACAAGCTATCTGCGCGAACTTCTCGAAGCGGTGCGCACGATTCGCGAACCGAACGAGAACCTGGCCCGCTTCATTCGTCAGTTCACCGAAGCTTCGGGAATCAAAAACGTGATGAGCGCCAATCAGTTTCTGGCCTCACGCGCCTACTTAAATGGCCAAGAATCCGTCAGCGCCCGCGAGATGGACGAAGAGAATTGGAATGATCTCGCCGCACGCATGACGCTGATTTCTGAAGAGGACACGACACCCGTCACCCTGCTTTCGCCCCTGACTCCGGAGGCCGAGGCGCCCGTGGATGAAGCGATTCAACTGATCGGCCCGGGGATGCCCGAGGTTCCGACCTTGACCGCGACCGAGGAGCCGCAAACCGCCCTGCCGGAGACCATCGAGGCGGAAAGCCTCGATCCGGAACTTCTCGCGGAACTACAGGGCGAAAACGAAACGCCGACGCCCGCCCTGGAAGACATCATCGGCAGCCCGCCCCCGCCCGCCCCGCGGATTCAAAGCATTCGCTCCACCGACGACAGCGCAACGCTTCGTTAATCGTCCCATTTCGCCCTTTATCGCGCGATTTTCGACACAAGCCTGGAGGGCCTGGCCTTGCAATGAAGGGTCTTCGTGAACCAAGGAGGACCTATGGAACCGAAAGTCAAACCCGACCAGCACCCCTTGAAACATCAAGGCGACGAACAAGAAAAACCGCAGAAGACCACGGGCACACCGCCGCCGCCGCAGTCCAATCCCGATCATTCGGTGCCGGACCTGCAAGCCGACGACAAACGTTCGGTGGAGCATGACGAAGGCGACGTCCGCAGCGGCATCGCCGAAAGCCCCCGCGCCACCGTCGAAGACGCCCCCGGGATGAACCAACAGCAGCAGGGCTGATGTTGCAATAGACCAGCACAGCAGCAAGGCTGATGTTCCAGTAGACCAGCACAGCCGCAGGGCTGATGTGCCTGAAGATTCTGCAGAGACGCGAACTCCCGCTGGCTTCGCTCGCGGGAGTCTCGCTATACCTCGGCTATGGAAGATAAAGTCCTTGAGCTCAGCCGACTGATCGTCGAACTCGAATCCAAAGTCGCGCATCAAGAGCAACTCTTAGAATCTCTTAATCAGAGCGTGACGCAACAGCAGGATGAAATTGGCAGTCTGACTGCCAAATTCGATGCGATCATCAAGCGACTTCGCGATTTGGGCACGGTGGACGCGTTCGTTCGCCCCGGCCACGAGAAACCCCCGCATTATTGACAATTGACATAGAACTCGAATTCCCGAAGGCTGTTCTCGTCCGATGAGAACACGCATCAACGATTTCACATCTCGAGGTTCAAATGAGTTTTCGTAGGCTATGGGTCGGCTTTGCTCTAGTGGTCGGCCTTTCGTTCGCCGTCCTTCTTTTTTATGGGTATGAGATCTACCGCCAAGCCCCACCCATCCCTGATCGGATCGTCACCACCCAAGGTGAAGTGATCTTCACCGGCGACGACATCCGCAATGGCCAGAACGTTTGGCAGTCCATCGGGGGCCAACAGGTCGGCTCGATCTGGGGACACGGCGCTTACGTCGCGCCGGACTGGAGCGCCGACTGGCTTCATCGCGAAGCCCTGCACATCTTAGAGCAGTGGGCGCGCGCGGAACACCAAACAAGTTACGCGGACCTCCCCCCTGAAGCGAAAGCTGTTTTGGAAATGCGTCTCAAAAAAGAGATGCGGACCAATACTTACGTGGCCGAGGGCGCGATCCTCACGGTTTCACCGACGCGAGCGGCGGCGATCGCCGGTAATGGCGATCACTACCGCGGTCTGTTCATGGATGACCCCGCGCTCGCGGACTTGCGGGAAGCTTACGCGATCCCCGCGCACACGATTCGCGATGCCGAACGGATGCGTTGGATGAACGCGTTTTTCTTCTGGGCCTCTTGGGCCGCGATCACCGAACGTCCCGGCGAAAAAGTCACCTACACGAACAATTGGCCGCCGGATCAATTGATCGGCAACGTGCCGAGCGGTTCGCTGCATTTGTGGACGGGATTTAGCGTCATCATCCTGCTTTTTGGCGTTGGTCTTTTGGCTTTCTACTACGCCACGAACCGCGAAGAGCCGCCCGAATCCTCAAGCCTTCCCGAAAAAGATCCGCTGTTGGGGCTCTCGCCGACGCCGTCGATGCGGGCGACGGTTAAATACTTCTGGGTCGTCACGGCGCTCATGGTCGTGCAGGTTCTGCTGGGTGCGGTCACGGCCCACTACGGCGTGGAGGGCACCGCTTTCTACGGGATTCCGCTCGCCGAGATTTTCCCTTACTCGGTCACCCGTACTTGGCACGTCCAACTCGGCATCTTCTGGATCGCGACCTCATGGCTCGCGACGGGACTTTTCATCGCCCCCGCGGTTTCAGGCCACGAGCCGCGCTTTCAACGCGCGGGCGTGAACTTTTTGTTCCTCGCACTTTTGGTCATCGTCGTGGGCTCGATGGTGGGTCAGTGGATGGCCGTGCAGCAACGCCTGGGCTTTGAGGTGAACTTCTGGTTCGGACATCAAGGCTACGAGTACGTGGATCTGGGCCGCTTCTGGCAGATCTTCCTTTTCGTGGGACTCTTCCTGTGGCTGACGCTGATGGTCCGCGCGATCCTTCCCGCCTTTAAAAAGGTGAAAGAGCAGCGTCATCTGCTGGCGCTCTTCTTGATTTCCTGTGGTGCGATCGCCCTGTTTTACGGCGCGGGCCTCATGTGGGGACAGCACACGAATCTCGCCATCGCGGAGTACTGGCGCTGGTGGGTTGTCCACCTTTGGGTCGAGGGCTTCTTCGAAGTCTTCGCGACGGTCGTCATCGCGTTTCTTTTTGTGCGTATGGGCCTGATCCATCCGAAGATCGCGACCGGAACCGTGCTGTTTTCGACGGTGATCTTTTTGTTCGGCGGAATTCTTGGCACGTTCCACCACCTCTACTTCACGGGGACTCCCACCGCGGTGATCGCGATCGGCGCTTCGTTCAGCGCGCTGGAATGCGTGCCGCTGATTTTGATCGGGTTCGAGGCCTACCACAACCTGAAGCTCGGCAAGGCGACGCCGTGGTTACGGGCGTACAAATGGCCGATTTACTGTTTCGTGGCGGTCGCGTTCTGGAACTTTTTGGGCGCCGGGATCTTCGGCTTCCTGATCAACCCGCCCATCGCGCTTTACTACATGCAAGGTCTGAACACGACACCGCTGCACGGCCACACCGCGCTCTTCGGCGTCTACGGTGTTTTGGGAATCGGCTTGATGCTTTTCGTGCTCAAGGGACTCGCCGCGCGCAATCAGTGGAAAGACGGCGTCATCTCTTTCGCGTTCTGGAGCATCAACATCGGACTGCTGCTGATGGCGCTTTTAAGCTTACTGCCGTTGGGACTTTTCCAAACGGTGGCGAGCGTGGAGCATGGCCTGTGGTACGCGCGTTCCGCGGAGTTCATGCAACAACCGCTTTTCGACACGATTCGCTGGCTACGTGTGATCGGCGATACCATCTTCGCGATCGGGACGCTCGCGCTCGGCTGGTTCGTGATCGGTCTTAAAACCGGGCACTCGCTGAAAACCGAAGTCGATCTTTCCCACGAAGACTACCCGTCCCCGCGCGGTCACTGACCCGCGGGACGGCTGATCTCCAGGAATCTTCGGCCGGGCGTGACCTCGTTCAGCGTGGTCGCGCCCAGGCTTTCCAAAAAGGCTTTCAACGCATCGTTCAGACGTCGTCTGAGCAAGCATCCCCGCAAGAAACTGCAGTCCTTATGACCCTCCGTAAAACAGTCGGCCATCTCGAAAGACTCTTCGGTCTTTAAGATAATCTCTTTGAGCGTCAGTGCACCGGTCGACGGCGGCAGCGAAAGCCCCCCACGACGACCGCGACTGGTTTCGATGAAACCCGCGTGCGCCAGCCGCCGCGAAATCTGGATCAAATTGTTTTTAGATATTCCGAGCGCCGCCGAAATTTCATTCAGCGTGGTCTGCTTCGCGCGTTGGTTCAGGTACATCAAAACACGCAGCGAATAGTCGGTATGGTCGGTCAGCCGCATGATCGCCTCCTTATGCGGTTTCGCTCGTTTAACAAGAGGGTTTTTGTTGAGGTCCGGGAATAAAAATTTTCGGCAAAAACGAAACGCTCCACGAACCGAGCGCGAGGAACCACAACACTCCCCCGCCGTGCAGAAACATCGTTTTGAAGGGCGGATCCACAAGGCCGTACCCTACCCGCATCAGCGCGCTGAAAGCCAGAAGCACAAACATCCCCCAAAGGGCCGGCGCGCGCGTTTCGATCTCGGTCGGATAGGACCCGTGCGCAAGGGTCACGCGGGTCGATACGGCCAAAGTGATCAAAGCAAAGCCCGCAATGAAAAGCAGATGCAGCCATGCGAGCGCCAACTCCGGCCAGGACCACGCGAGAAAAAACGTCAGCGGGATGACCGCCGCCACGACCCGCATCGCCCACTTCAGCGCCGACGGGCGCGTGGCGGGACGTTGGATGCGCCAGATACCGAAAAGGTAAACCAGCCCCACAACCGCTAGTCCCAAATAGGCGCTCGCAAAGCCCCAGCCCGCACAAATCAACAGCAGCGCGGTCAACGCTCCAAGCGCATGAAAGCCACGACGCGCCCACGAGGGAGCGTTCGTCTCGAAGTCCGAAGGCAATCCCGAGAGAAAAGCGAAGAATCGCGTCCCGATGCCCAACACCAGCAGAAGGACCGTCCCCACATGATAAAGGTGAAGCCCCAAATAGCTTTCGCCCTTGGCGTGGGCGAATGCGCCCCCCAAGGCGAGTCCGAACGCCAGCCCCACGTGCGAGAAAAAGACCGGCGGCACCTTCACCGCAAGCCACAGTCGGCGCCCCGCAAAGACCGCCAGAAACAAAACCTGCGCGATCACGGCGCTATAAAAAGGAACCGGATCCAGCATCCACGCCGTGACGAAAAGGACCGCCGTAATTGAAAGGCCCACGACATATTCCCAAATCCGCGCGGCCGGGGTCCCCGTCATCCGGGGGACCGCCGTCATCAAAAAACCGACGATGTAACTCCACAAAAAGACGCCGGCGATCAGCTTTCCGTGGATGAACATCGCGGGCGAGCCCAGAACCGCCGTCGGCACGAACCACACGCCCACCGCCCAAAGCGCTCCCAAAAGACCGATGGGAAAGAAGATCTGATAGGGAGCCATGTCATCTCCAATCGAGATTTGCGTCAGTAGGACGAAGGTGCTATTTGTTGCATCCGATTTGCAACATTTATCTTTTCGGAGTCAAGCATGAACCCTCCGCTTCCCGAAACCTTCGTGACCGTGAACGGTCAGCAATTCACCCACGCCGACATCTTCAACGTCGTGGATCTCTTCTACTCGCGAGTCCAAGAGGATGCGGAACTGAGCGTTCCTTTCCGCTCCGTGCACGACTGGCCCGAGCATGTCTCGCGGCTGACCCATTTCTGGTGGATTCGTTTTGGCGGCGAGCCCTATCAGTGGACTCACTACAACCCGGTCCCCAAACACTTCCATGCGGGCTTCAACGCGGAACTGCTGGCCCGCTGGCTGAAGCTCTTCGAACGGACTCTGACTGAAACCCTTCCCGAAGCTCCGGCCCAGCTCTGGAGCGAGATCGCCCGCCGGATGGGGCACGCCCTTTCACTTAAAAACGAAATCTACGGTCGGGCGCAGGGCGAATCCGTCTAAACTTTCGACGAACCTGTAGAGTTCTCTGCCCGTCTTTTCGGAGGATGGAAGACATGTTAAATTCCGCGCGAATCAGAGACAAAAATTGTCCATCGCGAGGGATTCAGGGATCATTCGGGGATCGATCGCGGGGCGTAACCTTTTAAAGGAAGAACATGAATACCGCAGTGAAGTTCATGATGGGGACTCTGCTCGCCTTCGCGCTGAGCGCCTGCTCGCAAGAAACGACCGAGAAAAAAGTCGACGACATGAACGGCAAGATCAGTCGCCTGAACGCGATCTCCGTCGCCCTCGCGCAAGAGGGAATTTCCCTGAACGACAGCTCGCTCTATTCCACACGCTCGTCGTCGCGCACACTTCCTTCGAATATGTCCAACGACAAGGCCACTTACGTCCGCGGTCTTTTGAACGAGTACGTGACGCTCGGAAACCAAGTTCTGATGCGCACGAACGACAAAGACGTCTATTTCAGTGATACCGCCAAGCTCAAATCACAAGTCAGCTCGGCGCAATCTTACCTGACCCAAATGGACGGCTACGAAGCTCGCCGTGATCGTGAAAAAGCCGACTCGCAAAAACGCTTCGACCGCAAACGCACCGACGGCGAAAACATGCACATCGCCCTGGACGAGTTGAAGTCGGCGGAAAAACTCGAGGAAGAAATCCGTTCGCGCTACAACCACAACGTCACCGGCACGCAGTCGCTGCGTGGCCTCGACCGGATGGACACGCGCAAACTCGAGAACATGCGTGACGACGCGAAAAAACTGATGGCGCACTCGATGAAAGCGCAATCCCTGATGAAGGGCATCGACCGTTCGAACCTGTCCTACACGTCGGCACTGGACCGCGCCCTCACGGCGCTGGCGACCAACATCCAAAACGTCGAAGCGCGTTTGGGTGAAATGAACCGCGAGCTCAGAAAGCGCACGGGTGATCCCCGCGAAGACATGCCGCGCGCCAAACCGCGCATCCAGTAAAGAGAAACAAAAAAGCCGGGACCTCCCGGCTTTTTTTATTTTTGAAACCGAGCGCTCCGATCCCCGACCTCAAAACCCGACGACCGCCGCCCGTCCGAGCGTCACGGCCAAAATCCCAAGCAGCAAGCTGAGCCCCAAATTCAAAGCGAGAAGTCCCAGCTCCCGCATCTGCAAAAGCGAAAAGGACTCCACCGCCAAAGTCGAAAAGGTCGAATAAGACCCCAGAAACCCCATCCCAAGAAAAAGAACCAGCGTCGGCGAAACGGCCCGCACCTCGGCCACCCCCATCAAAACTCCGGCCAGCAAACAAGCGACGAAGTTAATCAATAAGGTCGCGAGCGGAAACGCCTGCCCCCAAAACCGCGCCACGAGAAGCGCACTCGAGTACCGCGCCAAAGCCCCCAAACATCCACCGAGACCGACAACAAAGAAGTTCATTCACAAACGATAAAAACACCCTCACCCCCAAAGCAAGCGATGAGGGAGCAAAGCGACCTCAGAGCCCAAACCACTTCGAGAAAAAAATGGGAGCGCGAAGGCGCGACCAGCCCTTGCGGAGCAAGGGCGACACGAAGAAAAAATGGAGCGTCCGGAGGACGCGACAGCCTCTGCGGAGCAGAGGCGAACACAACAGAAACGAAACAAACCAGGGGAGCGTTTGCAGTTGAAGGGCCGCGCGAAGCGCAGCCCGAAAACGAAAAAACCGACCAGAGGTCGGCTTTTGTGTAGAGTGGAGCGGGAAACGGGACTCAAACCCGCGACCTATGCCTTGGCAAGGCATCGCTCTATCAACTGAGCTATTCCCGCGCTCTTGAAACTTCAATCCCTCAAGACTCAAAAAACTTGATCCCCGAGAAACTGTGAGAAACACTTAGATCATGTTTCGCGGAATTCTGTCAACGCCCCAAAATCGACATTTCAGAAACCTCGGTTTCAAACGCCTTGTGTTAAAGTGGAGCTTGGTCGTCCTCGCCGGGCTCGGTGCTTGGTCCCTAGGCTATGCTCACGGAACTAGCGATTGGCAGACTTACCGAAACGACCTCTGGCCCGCTCGTACGCCCAAGCGTATTGCGCCCCCGAGTACAAACTAAGTAGCGTCGAAAGCCACAGCATCCAGCCGCCCACCGTCTGAAACGGAATGCCCAAAAACTGATCTCCGACCATCACCGCCGGGATCGCGCCCATCTGTAGAGCGGTCTTCCATTTGCCGCCGGGATTGGCCGCGATGATCATCTGTTCGGCCGCGGCCACCGAGCGAATTCCACCGATCAGAAGATCGCGCGCGACCAGAATGATCACGATCCACGTTTCAATTTTCCCGACGGGAATGAACATCACAAGGATCGTGGTCACCAGTATTTTGTCGGCGATGGGGTCCATGATTTTCCCCCAGTCCGAGATCAGATTCCATTTTCGCGCGTAGTAACCGTCGAGATAGTCCGTGAAGGACGCCAGCGCGAAAAGCGCCGCCGCCACGACCCGCACCCACAGCTCGGGATGATTCATGATGAGGGCGATCGGGATCGCGAACGCCATCCGCGACATGGTCAGCAAGTGAGGCAGATTCTTTTGCCAAGGCTTCATCGTCCCAATAGACTCTGGGCGACTGAGGACTGTCAAATGTTCAAGTATCGCCGTGAGATCCATTTTTACGAGACCGACCTGATGAAGATCGTCCATCACGCGAACTATCTGCGTTTCGCCGAAGAGACGCGGGTCGCGTGGGCGTTTCATGAAAAAGTTCTCGCTCGCACGCGCCCTGAAGAGGCCGCGAGCCTCGCCGTCCTTTCGACCGCGGTGAGCCACATTTCCCCTCTGCGATTCGGCGATACGTTCGAGGTGGAGATGCAGGCGAAACGGGACGGAATCCGCATTGTCTTTGAGTACAAAATATGGAATTTAGGGGATGCTTCTTTACCCCCGAAACTGTCCGCCGAGGTCCGCAGCACGCACGTGGCGATCAACGCCCAGGGCCGCCCGGAAAAACCCACGCCGAATTTGAAGGCCGTGATGGAGAAAGAAACATGGACCGCAACCTGGCTCTCGAATTTGTAAGGATCACTGAAGCCGCCGCCCTGGCCTCTGCGCGCTGGATGGGCCGCGGGAACGAGAAGGCCGCCGACCAAGCCGCGGTCGATGCCATGCGCCGGGCGTTTGATTCGGTCCGTATCGACGGCACGGTCGTCATCGGTGAAGGTGAACGCGACGAAGCGCCCATGCTTTACATCGGCGAAAAGGTCGGCCGCAAAGGCGAAGACGCCCCCAAAATCGACATCGCGCTCGACCCCCTCGAAGGCACGACCATCTGCGCGACCGGCGGCGTGGGCTCGATCTCGGTCATCGCGGTCGCGGAGAGCGGCAAATTCCTGCACGCCCCCGACACCTACATGGACAAAATCGCGTGCGGACCGGGCGCCAAAGGTCAGATCGACATCGACAAGACCCCGACCGAAAATATCAAAGCCGTCGCGAAAGCGCTCGGCAAAAATCTGGAAGACATGACGGTCGTGATTTTGGATCGTCCGCGCCACGCGGATCTGATCGCGGAAGTCCGCAAAACCGGCGCGCGTATCCAGCTGATCGGCGACGGCGACGTCTCGGCCGCCATCGCGAGCGCGTGGCCGAACAGCGGGATCGATCTTCTGATCGGCATCGGCGGCGCGCCCGAGGGCGTGATCTCGGCCGCGGCGATGCAATGTTTGGGCGGCGATTTCCAAGGCCGTCTTAAGTTCCGCAACGACGACGAAAAACAGCGCGCTTTGAAAATGGGAATGAAAAATCCCGACGCCAAACTGAAACTCGAGGACCTGGCGACGGGTTCGGTGATGTTCTCGGCGACGGGCGTGACCGATGGTCCCTTCCTGGACGGCGTGAAATTCCTGGCGAATGGCCGCGCGACCACCCACTCGGTCGTCATGCGCTCGCTCACCGGCACGATCCGTACGGTCGAAACCCATCACGACCTGACCCGCAAACCTGAAAACCTCCGGGGCTAAGTTTGGCGGCGGTGAAGTGTTTTTCTTGCGGGAAGGAAAACATCGTCCCCGGCCAGGTCGGCCGCAAGGATGAATGCAGCCAGTGCGGGGCCGACCTGCACTCCTGCAAGTGCTGCGTGCATCATGACCCGAAAGTCTACAACGAGTGCAAAGAACCCCAAGCGGACGTCGTGAAAGAGCGCGACCGCGCGAACTTCTGCGACTACTACGACCCCTCGACCACGGGCGGGAAATCGGGACCTTCCAAGGCCGATCTTCTGGCCGCGGCGGAAGCCCTCTTCAAAAAGAAAGGCGAGTGACGTGATGGATATCTCGAGTTTCCCCCATGCGGACTTCTGGGCTTGGGCCATTTTGATTCTCGGCTTTTTCATCGCCGTCGTGGGAACCCTTATGCCGGGACTTCCGGGGGCCGCCATGATCGTCATCGCGGTCGCGGCACATGAATATCTACGTCCTGACACCTACACCTGGGTCGCCCACGTGAGCTTGATTCTGCTGGCTATTTTGAGCTGGCTTCTGGATTTTTTGGCGGGGATCTGGGGGGCGAAGCTCGGCGGCGCCACCAAGGCGGGCCTCTGGGGCGCCATGATCGGCGGGGTCCTCGGGATTCCGTTCGGCTTTTTGGGGCTCATCCTGGGCCCCTTCTTTGGCGCCATCATCGGCGACCTTTACGGACGCCGGCGCGACCTCGTACTGCTCTTGCGTTCGGGATCGGGCGCGGCCCTGGGCTTTATCCTTTCGCTCGTGGGACGTTTCGCGATCCTGCTCGTCATGGCGCTGATCTTGATCTTCGGGGCCATCTTTTAGCGCGTCTGCGACACGGTTTTTTAGCGCGTTTTCAACACGACTTTTTCTAACGCATCCCGCAGTGCCAGGCTCCCGAGTGCGCGATAGACTCTCGCTCTATGGCAGGCGCACAAACATCCGAAGTCTTCAATTGCACTCCCGAACAGTTCTACAAGATCGTGGCGGACTATGAGTCCTACCCCCAATTCCTGACCGAAGTGAAGGGCTGCAAAGTCCTGAAGACGGAAGGAAACCGTAAGCTCGTCGAGTACAGCGTGCAGGTCGTGAAGAACTTCAAATACTCGCTCTGGATGACCGAAACTCCGTCGTCGGAAATCACCTGGGAGTTCGCCGGCGGCGACATCTTCAAGACCTCCAGCGGAAAATGGAAATTGACCGACGAGGGCGGCAAATGCCGCGCGCATTACGAGGTCGAAGCGACCTTCAACATGTTCGTCCCGGGCCCCATCGCCAAAGCGCTGGTGAACGTGAACTTGCCGAATATGATCGCGGCCTACCAAAAACGGGTGAGTGAGCTTTATGGCTGAAGACGATCGTCAGGATCCCAAGTGGTCGGATGTTTTAAAACGCGTCTTCGCGGCGGGCGTCAGCGGCGCCATGCTCTCGGAAGAGGCGATCCGGACCTACCTGCAAGACGTCAAGCTTCCGAAAGATGTGCTGAATCTGATCGTCCAAGGCGCGGCGAAATCCAAAGAAGAAGTCACCAGCCGCGTGACCAAAGAAGTCATCGGGATTCTGCGGAAGGTGGATGTCGTGAAAGAGGTCTCGCGTTTCGCCGAAGACCATAAATTCAAAATCACGGCCGAAATCGAAATCACCCGCAAAGACCGGAGCGCGGCGCTCCCACGCGACCCAGCCCAAAAAAACGAGGGTTAATCATGGCGACGTTTCAGACCGAAAACCCGACGAATCTGGAACCCCTTGCCGAGTACCGCTACCACGATCCCCACGAGATCGAGTCCGCCCTGAAGCTCGCCGACGTGCGCGCGAAAGAATGGCGCTGGACCGGCAGCGAATTGAAGTCTTCGCAGCTGCGCTTTCTCGCGCTGAAATTGCGCGAGAAAAAAGAAAACCTCGCGCTCACCATGGCCCTCGAAATGGGAAAGCCGATTCACGAAGGACGCGGTGAGGTCGAAAAGTGCGCCGCGACCTGCGAACACTACGCCACCCTGATCCCCGACCTCGCGCCCATCGAAACCCTCCGCTTCGATCAACGCGACCACCGCATCCAACGCGAGCCCATGGGCATCGTCTTTGCGATCATGCCGTGGAATTTTCCCCTGTGGCAGGTCATCCGCTCCCTGGTCCCGATCCTCGCGGCCGGAAACGCGTACGTACTTAAGCACTCGGACATCGTCGCCGGTACCGCCGACATTCTCGAGAAGATCACCGACGAAGCCTTCGGTAAGGGACTCGTCACCAATCTTTGCCTGACCCATGACCAAGCGGCCGAACTGATCCGCGATCCCCGCATCAAAGCGGTCACCCTGACCGGCTCAAGCCAAGCGGGAGCCGCGGTCGCAAGTGAAGCCGGACGCGCGCTCAAAAAATGCGTTTTGGAGTTGGGTGGCAGCGATCCCGTTTTGGTTTTGAGCGACGCGGACATCGATCTTGCGGTGGAACTCTCGGCGCAAAGTCGACTGATCAACACCGGACAAAGCTGCATTTCGGCGAAACGTTTTCTGGTTCCGGAGGATCACTGGATGGCCTTCACGGAAGGGCTCATCGCGAAAATGGACGAAGCCCCGATGGGCGTCCCCCACGAAGAAGCGACCCGCATCGGGCCCCTGGCCCACCGCCGCTTCGCCGAAAAGACCCGTACGCAAGTCGAAAAAATCCTGGGTCAGGGCGCGAAGCTTCTTTGGCAGAAAGACGTCAAGGATCTGCGCGGAGCTTTCGTCAAACCCGCGGTCATTCACGCCGATCCCGCGCAACCTTCGTATTTGAAGGAAGAGTTCTTCGCCCCCGTCGCGCTGGTCACGCCCTACAAAGGCGTCGAAGAGGCGATCGCGCTCGCGAACGCAACGAGCTTCGGCCTGGGAGCGACCGTCGTCAGCGGAGACAAAACCCGCGCCGAAAATCTAGCCGCCCGCTTGGAGTGCGGGGTCGTCGCGATCAACCGCATCGTGGCGAGCGATCCGCGACTGCCCTTCGGCGGCGTCAAAGAATCCGGTTACGGACGCGAACTCGGCCGCCAAGGTGTTCAAGAATTTCAGAACATCAAAACGATTCTTCTGTAACGCGATCTACTAATGGTGCCCACCGGGCAAAACGAGCTGAAGACTTTGCGTTTCGCGCTGGCCGTTCGGCGCGGTCAGATGCACGCGGACATCCCAATCGCCACCCATCACGAAATAGATCTTCGAAACCTCATAACCACCCACCACGCCCGGAATCGCCTTGGTGACGGTGGGACGCGAACCATGATTCATGGACGGCATCCAGAGCTCTACGCTGACGCTTTCTTCCGGCGACGCCGCGACCAGATCGCTCACGCGCTGGAACTGCAAGGTCAGCTTGTTTTCCACTCGCGGCGCGGGAGCGCTCTCCCAGACGGCGATGGCCAGCAAGCCATTTGAGAAAACCAAACGTTCTTGCCCGAACGCGGTCGAGGCGATCAAACCCACACCCGCCACCAGCAAACCCAACAAAAACTTCCGCATAGTTCCTCCCCTACGAATCGATGGTGCCCCGACCTACTCCCGTGAAATTCCCGACGCAAGCTCTCGTTTCCTGTTGCCGCATGAAGAAAACGGGAGCAGACCCGAAGGTATGGGTTATCTCTTTTTCACGTTCCTGCTCGTTTTACAGTCGATTCCCGCCCTCGCGCTGATCCGTCCCCATGATCTCCACGCCCGCGATCTTGTGACCGGGAAGACCTTCGATCTGAAGTCCGCCGAAGGCTCCCCCCTCGTGGTCGTCTTTCTGTCTTCGGTGTGCCCCTGCTCGGATAGCCATCGCTCCGAACTCACCCAACTCAAGGCCGACTTTCCGCGAGCGATCATCGTCGGCGTGAATGCGAACGCCGACGAAGAGCTCGTTTCCGCGAAAAGTTATTTTGAAAAGTCGGGACTCCCGTTCCCGGTCATTCGCGATCCGGGTTCGAAACTGGCCAACGATCTAAAAGCGCTGCGCACGCCGCACGCGTTTTTGTTTTCGCCTGAAGGAAATCTTGTTTACCAGGGCGGCGTCTCGAGCGTCTCGCATTTCGAACCGGAGGCGCGAAAATATTTGCGCGAAGCCCTTGAAGACGTGACCGCAAACCGCAAGGTCCGCACCGCGCAGGCCCGCCCTCTCGGCTGCATCATCGAACGGGAGGACTAGATGCGGTTCGCCGTTTTATTCGCCCTGCTGCTGACCGCGTGCGCGCGGCCAAACTACGCTCCGCCCGCGCCGTCCCCCCTGACTCCCGCCGGCGAAACCGCCGCCTGCGCGATCCCGCTTCCGAAGTCGGGTCAGTGCGTGCACCTCACCTGGACGAAACTTCCCACGGCCGAAGAAACGGGCACGCTCTGGCTGAGCGTCCGCTCCACTTCGACCTACGGACTTCCCACCACGACCGAACTCCAGGGCGAGCTGCGTGCTCATTTGTGGATGCCCAGCATGAGTCACGGCTCGACCCCAATGACGATCGAGAAATTCGGCGTCGGTCTTTACCGCTTGGACGAGGTCTATTTCATCATGCCGGGCGATTGGACGATCAACATCCAAGTCTGGAAGGACGGCGCGCTTTTCGAGGAAGGACTTTTCGCCCTTGAGATCTAAGGCGATCTTCTTTCTCTCTTTTTTCATCGCGCTGATCGCGGGGTCGCAGGCCTGGGCGGCCGCATGCTGTGGCGGCGGCGTCAGCCTCCCCGCGCTCATCCAAGGTGATGAACGCGCACAGTTCGCCGCGCAAATCCTCCGCCAAGACCTGCTTGTGGATTACGTCGATCCCAACGGCTACTGGAAAAACACCGGCGTCCCGACTTCGGTGTCCACGTTGCGTGTCGAAGGGGCGTGGCTTTTGTCCGATCGCGCCCAGATGGGCGTCGTCGTGCCGGTCATCTCGCGCACAAGATTGAACGAACGTCACGCGGGCCTGGGGGACGTCGCCGGCTCACTGGGTTACGAATTCCTTCCGGATTGGGATTACAATCCGTACCGCCCCAAAGGCGTCGCTTATCTGCAAGTCGTTCTTCCCACGGGCTTAGGACGCGCCGAGAGCGAACGCGGGGGCCTCGACAGCCGAGGTCACGGATTTTGGGCGCTGGGCACGGGCGCGGTTCTCACGAAGTCCTGGGGCGCGTGGGACGCGCTGCTGGCGGGCGAAGTGCACCATGGCTTCGAAAAAACGAGCGGCGTGCGCCGACTGGTCCCGGGCTGGGGTGGCCAACTGCAAACCGGAGCGGGATTCAATACCCGCCAGTTCCGCTACGGCGCCCTCGCGACCTGGACTCACGAAGACCCCGTTCGCCTGGAGTCCACGGGCCTGTCCCTTCCCGGAGGGCGCGAACGTTACGCGACCGCCAATCTGAGCGTTTCGTACCTCCCCTCGACCGACTGGGGATTCACCCTCTCCTACGTCAATCAAACGTGGCTGGGCCTTCCGGAAAACACGAGCCTCGCGAGCGGCGTGGGACTGCATATGCAAAGGCGCTGGGCCCGCTAAAATCGATCTCGGCTTCATTTCTCTTAAGCGGGACAGTAATTTTTTGCATTCCGCCCAAACGCTAGGTTAACACTTCCGTCATGCAAAGAATTTGGAACGAAACACTCATCTCCGCGGTCACCGAGGATGCGGAATTCCTCGGAGCCCTGGCGAGTCAGGTGGAGTCCCACTTCCACCTCAAGGTTCATGACGGAGCTTCCGTCCGTGACGGAACCCTCAATGGCTGTGAACACTCTTTGATCGTCTGGGACCTGACGACCCTCGAGGCCAGCGAACTCGAAAAATTTCTTTGTGCCAATCCACAGGTTTTGCGCACATGTTCGCTGTTCTTGATCTGTGATCGTTCCACTTTGGCGAGCGCGGCGCAGCTCACCGAAAAAGGTGCGATCGATTTCATCGTGAAGCCCGTCCAACCCGCGGAGCTCAACATCCGTTTGAAACTCGCCCGCCGTCCCTGGGTGCGTGCGATGCGCACGACCTTTGATTTCCTTGGCTCGCTCCACGTGGAGTTCACCACGATGGAGCAAAGAATTCTTTTGTGCTTCTTGGCGAGCCCCGATTTCGCGGCCTCGCGCGCGTCGATCAACGCAGAGCTTTGGAATTCAAGTTCCGTGAACTCAAACTCGCTGGACGTTCACCTCTTCAATATTCGACGCAAGATTGCGCCGACCGGCCTTGAAATTCGTTTTAATAATAAACGTGGCAGCTGGATTTTAACGACGAAAAACCCGCCCCACACGATGACCAGCGCAGCCGCGCACGGAGGACACCATGACTCGTAACGACGACTCTTCCCGTCCCGCCTTGCAGGTCTTAAAAGCCCGTGGCCGCATCAGCGACCTTCTGCGCGAAGGGCGTGTTCAAGCACAGCTTTCGCCCGAAACGGCGGCCGAGCTTTTGGAGATCAGCGTCCAAGATCTGCGCGATGCGGAGTCGGGACGCCTCGAGATCCCGCTGCAGCGAATTTTCGCGGCCGCGAATATCTACAACATCGATCCCTCCGCGATCATGGACGTCATCTCGGACATCCACACGGGAAACGCCGAATCGTCCGACGATCTCGAGCGCATCTCGAAAATCAAAATTTAAAGAATCAGGATGTCGGGACTCGGCGACGCGTCCCGCAGCAACGAGATGTGCCCCGTGCTGACGAAGGCGCAGGTGCGTCCCGTCGACTTATCCAGAAGCGGTGACGCGTACTTCATCCGGAACAGCAGGCGACGATTGTGCTTCTGCAGTCGTTCCGTCATGACGTACTCGGGAATATTGTAGGCGATGGTCTTCTGACCGGGTTCGAATAGCCTCGGCATCATGTCCCACAGCGTCTTCGCGACCCAGGACGGACGTTGATAAAGCGTGTCCCAATCATAGAGCTTCAGTTCGAGCACCGAATAAGAACAGTGGCGATAGCAGGACCAGCTGCGGTAGAGCTGCACGCCCTGCTCGGAGTAGACCTCGATGATGTCATCCTCTTCGAAGTAGTCGCAGAAATCCGGATCGGCTAAATCCAGATCCGCTTTCTTGAGCGCCCACTTGAAACTCTGGATTTCCGCTTGGCGCGAAAAACTTTTGCGACCCGCCAGAACTTCGTTCGCGACGGCGGGAAAGCCCGCCGCCATGCTGGCCAAACGCCAGGAAAAACGCGCCTCCAGATCCACGAGATCCGCAAGAGTCATCGCGCTCATTTCGCGTTTCAACCATGCGATATCGCGGTTCGGCTCCAGTCCGAGCTTGCCTAGATAAGCGTCATAGGCTTGTGCCGACGTGCAAATGAGCTCATAGAGAGAGTTCCGCTGCCCGTCATTTTCCCGCGAAAATGCCAATTCCATGGTGCAGAAACTAGCAACGGAAGAGAATTTTGTCCAACACCATGCCAACGCTCCAAAATGCTCACGTACTTAAGATTACTTAATTCTAGTCATTGTGCTGCGTCACAACTCGCTCAACTCGCGACGCTTTAACCATGCTTTCACAACTCGGGGCTTTAGTTCTTGGGGGCAAACATCCGAAGCAGTCATCACGACAGGAGGTCGAATTGATTCCTCAAATGAGATATGCACCGAATGAAGATCTGAACTGGCTCTTGAATTTTGCAAAAACCACCTACCTTCCCACCGAAACCGATTCCCCACTCGCCCAAGAATTCCCGCACGCCGCACATGAACTCGCGCACGCCGCGGGGCTTTTCGATCTCCCCTTGCCGCGCTCGATCGGCGGCAAAGAATTCGGCGTCACCGATCTCGCCTGGACGATTCGTTACCTCAGTCGCTCTTCGCCCAGCGCCGCGGCCACGTTCATCGGAAATCTCTTGGGCCTTTCGGCCGTTCTGCTCTACGCGCCCGCTCCGCTCCGCGATTCGATCTTGAGTTCGCTCGATCGCGACCGGCTGGAGCTTTGGAGCTTCGCGATGACCGAGGCCGAAGCGGGGTCGGACCTCATGAACATCGCGACCCGCGCGGTTCGCCAGAACAACGGCGGATTCATCTTAAGCGGCGAGAAGAACTTCATCACGAACGCGTCGTATTCGCGGCGTCTCTGCGTATTCGCGCGTGAGCTCGACGAAGCCGGGAACGATCACGGGATCTCCTGCTTTTTCGTCCCCGGGGATGCGCCCGGCCTGCGGCGCGGTCCCGTCATGAGCAAAACCGCCTGGCGCAAGGCCAACACCGGCACCTTGATCTTCCACGAGGTCGCGCTCGCGCCCGACGCCCGTTTGGGCGAGCCCGGGGCGGGCTTGCGCATCCTGACCCACTGCCTGAATCGATCGAAAACCCTGCTCGGCGCCATGGGCGTCGGCATCGCCGACCGCGCCTTGGAACTCGTGACCGCGCGCCTCGAAGAGACCGAGCGATTCGGAAAATCCCTGATCGACCAACCCGTGCTGCGCCACGAACTCGCGCGCCACCACACCGAAAACGAGGCCGCCTGGCTCATGACATTGAAAGCGGCGGCCACCTGGGATGCCGGCGCCGACGCCACCACGGAGTCCAGCCAGGCGAAGTGGATCTCGGGACGGACCTCCGCGAAAATCACGTCGGCGGCGGTCGAGTATTTCGGCGCGCGCGGGCTTTTCAACGACTACGAAATCAGTCGGCTCTCGAACGACGCCAAAGCCGTCGAGATCGTCGAAGGCCCGAGCCTCGTGCAGGAATTGCTCGTCGGTCGCGCGCTCCTCCCGAAAAGGAAAACCCCCGCCGCCACGGGCGCCGCGCCGAAAGGCGACTTCATTCTTCGCCCCAATGAGCTGAAGAAGGCGGTCTGATTTTGAAATCATCACTGCGACTGCGGCTGTTTCAGCCGCCGGTCCCCGACCGCGACGCCGCGGACTTCGGGATCGTCTACGACTTTTGGCGCGACTCCTGGAGCGACGTCTACCGCGAAATCGGCGGCACCTTCGATCCGGCGTCGGATAATCTGACCCGTCAGCACGAAGTGATCACGCTCATGGACGGCCGACGCCCGATCGCGATGGTGTGCCACCGCTTCGTGAACTTCAAGGACCCTTCGCTCTATGCCGACAGCTACTTCCATACGGGCTGGCCCCCTTTGGCGCTCAAGGCTCTCAAACGCAAGGCCGCGCAATTCGACGGGACCGGCGTGATCGGCAGTCAGATCATCGTCGCGAAGGATTGGCGCGCGCGGGATCTGAAGCTGGGCTTGAAGATGCTGATCTCGTTCGCCTCGTTTCAGCGCGTACGCGATCTCGGTGCGGCATTCACGATCGGGACGATCCGCGTGGATCGGGGCATGGACAAGGTCTTCGAAGCCTGCGGGGCGCGGGTGCTCGCGCGCGGTCTTGAATACCACGGCGCGACCGTGGACCTCGTCTACTTCGCGCCGTCCGAAGCGCCGATCGTCATCCCTGAGACCGCGCGCGCGGACGTCGAGAAACTTTGGCACGATCTTCAAAACGAAACGAACCTGAGGAGAACCGGATGAAAGAACAAATTTGGGCCCGCATCGATCGACTGACGAAAACCATGGATACCGTCAACTGGGACGATCCGCAGATTTACGCGGCCTACATGGCGCAGACGTACTACTACGTCAGTCACTCCACGCGTCTGCTCGCGCTCGCCGCCGGCCTGCTGCCGCTGTCGGCCGGCCCCGCGCACCAGCGCTTCATCAAACACATCAGCGAGGAAAACCGGCACGAGGTCCTGGCCAGCCGGGACGTCACGGCGCTCGGTTACCGGGTCGAAGACTTCAAAGAGCTCGACACGGTGAAGGCCTTTTACCGTCTGCAGTACTACATGATCCAGAACGTCTCGCCCTGGAGCCTACTGGGTTACATCGCGGCGCTGGAAGCCCTCGCGGTCCGCGGCGGTCCCGCGATTCACGAACGCGTCTGCCGTCGTCACGGCGAGAAAACGGGAAGTTTCCTGAAAGTCCACTCGGCAGAGGACGTCGAACACGTCGAGCAGGCCTTCGCCATGATCGAAAGCCTTCCCACGGATGTTCAGGCCGCGGTGTGGGAGAATCTGGAGATGAGCTGCACGCTCTTCGAAGCCTTCTTGCGCGATCTGCCGCTCGCGTATCAGACCACCACGCTCGTCGCGGGCCAGGCCACCCCTCCGGCCGCCGAGGGAAAACGCAAGGCGGGATAAAGCACGAAACCCGCCATGGGCGGGTTTCTGGGAGCCAAACGTCGCGGGAATCCGCGTTTGATTTAACGTCTGTTCTAACGTTTGTTCTTGTTTTTGAGCATGCGCTTTTTCTTCGCCAAGCGCTTGGTCTTGTGGCGAACGCTCTTGTTACGGGGTTTGCCAGTTTTCGCGCGTGCGGATTTTTTCTTCGCCATGAGGGCTCCTTTTTTTGCTGAAAGGCCGATGATTGCGGAGATTTACCCTGAGAGTCAAGGCCTGCGTCAAAGTCCGCCTTTCCCGGTGACAGCCCCCGGACTGCCAGTCATAGTGGCAGTCGCTTTTGAGAAGGGGGTCTCATGACGCAATTTCGTTCCATCTTTTTCAGCATCGGCCTTATTTTTGCCATTTTTTCGGGCGCTTCGGCTCACGCCGAAGTCATCGTCGTTGAACATGAGCTGCCGCCGCCGCAACTTCTGAACGCGGGCCAGTTGGATCCGATCGCTTCACGCAGCTTCCAGTACCGGGCGCAAGATCCCGCCGCGGTCTTGAACGCCACCGTCGCCAAACTCAAAAGCGTTTTCCAACGCTACCGTCCCGTGGTGGATTCCGGCACGACCATCACGAAACCTCTCGTGGTGAGCGGCTCAGAGTCGAACCCCCGCTTGCAGATGAGCGCGAAAAAGTGCGTTCTTTTTATTTGCGAAACGGTGGACCTCGACGCCAGCGTCACGATCCGCGAGGTCAACGGCAACTGCACACGCAATTTTATCCTGACCGCGGATCTCGGTCGCTCGACGCAAAAACTGGTCGATAACTTTCGCGCCCTGAAGGTGAACATCTGCGCGCAGATCGCCGACGCCAGCGCGGACCTGCGCATCGACGCCTTCGCCGAACGGGGCGCCCGTTACGAATCGGGAACCATCACGAATGAGATTTTCAAGATCCTATCCGCCCAAATCCCGGCCATGACAACCGCCCTCACCGAGAGTTTGAAGGCCAACGGAGCTCGCTAGGGCGAGCGGAGTCCATGGCGGCGGCTCGCTTAGGCGAGCGCTCGTTATTTGTGGCCTTTGTCCTGAAGCGAAGGGCCGCCGGTGTCCGAGGCGGGCTGCTTTTTCGGTTTGGGCTTCGCGCTCGCGTTCTCGACGCCATCGACATCGAGCACCTGGCGCGAGATGGGGTCGGCGCGGAAAGACACGGTCGCGCCGCTTTTCATCGCCGCTTCGAACGGCTTGTAGCGACGGTTGTGCCAGTTGTCCTGCCGAATGAAATAACTCTGATTCACGTCCGTAAAGAAAATCTCGGTCCCGTGATTGTCGCGTGCGAGGCGCGGGACACCCGTGACGGTCACGCCGGGAAGATCTTCAAAGTAGCGGGTCGGATCCACCGGAGCCGCTTCAACCGAAAAAGTCCCCAAACCGGCTTCCTGTTGGGCACGCTGGAGGTCCTCATCGGAACTCGGCACGGCCGATCCCCCGCCGCGACGTGAGTTGGCGTTCGCGCCGTTCGGCGTGATGTAGAGCGACTCGGCCTCGGCTTTGGGGGCGGGCTCTTCGCCGCGAATGGGACGAAATACGGGTTTACGCGCCCAGAGAGTCGGCGCGATCAAACTCACCGCCAGAATTGAAGCTAGAATTCGAGGCATGTCCTATTCTCACACGCGAACCGCAGGCCCACAAGGCGGAGGCACGCCCTTCCTTGACGTACGCCCCGGTTTCCTTTGATATGGCGGCACTGAAGGAAGTTGTTTTTGCGAATTCTGCACGCGTTGTCTCAGACTGAACTCACCGGCTCGGAAGCCTATGCTTTCGACCTGGCTTCGCACCAAACGCGCGAGGGTCACGCGACGCTGACCCTTTCCGATCGTTTTCACCTGAATTTTCCCGGCGAAAAGCTGAGCCTGGAGCTGTCCACCGATTCGTTCTGGACCCGCATGGCGAATATCCGCCGGATCCGTCGTCTTTTGATCGAAAAAAAAATCGATGTGATTCACGCGCACTCGCGCGGCGCTTGTCGGCATGTGTACTGGGCCGCGAGGGGTCTGCGGATCCCGATCCTGACGACCATTCACGGCTACCAGCACTCTTCGCTTTCGAAACGACTTTTCCACATCTATGGGGATTACATTCTTGCGGTGTGTGAAAAGATTCGCGACCAGATGATTCGCGATTTGCGAACGAAGCCTTACGCGATCGAGGTGCTACGCAATCCCGTCGCGCCGCGGGGAGTTTTACCCGCGCATCTTCCCGCCGCGATTCCCGGGCGCATCCTGCTCGCCGGACGGAGCAGCGGCCCCAAAGGACGTCGTCTGCGCGCCATCTTCCGCGAACTCGCGCGCGGTCCGCTTCCGGCTGGCACGACGGTCCATTTGGTCCTCAGCGGACTCGAAAGCAAAGAACGTGAACGCCTGAAAGAAGAGTGGCCCGAGGCGCTCGTCGAAGGGCATTTACCCTCGCTGCAAACCGCGATCGCGCAAAGCACGATCGTCTTGGCTTCGGGGCGAATCGCGCTCGAAGCGCTCGCGCAGGGCCGACGCGTTTTCGCCTTGGGCGAAGCCTCGCAACCGGGTTTCCTGACGTCGCAATCGGAGACCGAAATCCTGGCCTCGAACTTCGGCGACGTCGGACCGGAAGACGATTTGGATTTGCCGACGATCGTTCGCGACCTCTGCGCCGAACTGGAGCGGCCTTCGCCGCAAAACGCCGAAAACATCTTGGCACATTTCGCCTCGGAAAAAATTCTGAACCGCGTGATCGATCTTTACCGTGGGCTGCGCCTTTTCAAGCGCACCCGCTCTTTGCCGATCCTGATGTACCACAAGGTCGTCGACACCGCGCCCGAGACGCCCCACCGCACTTTCGTCACCACCGAGACCTTCCGTAAACACATCGCCTTTTTCAAACGTGGCGGCTACTCGACGTTGCATTTTCGCGACCTCGCGGATTTCTGGTGGGAGCGACGACCGCTCGTCGAGTTTCCGAAACGTCCGCTCCTGCTGACGTTCGACGACGGCTACCGCAACAATCTAGAGAAGGCCGCGCCGCTGCTCGCCGAGGCGGGACTAAAAGCCGAGATTTTTCTGCTCGCCGATGCGGACATCCAACGCAACCACTGGGATCCGGATGAAGGCGACGAGTCCTCAGCGATCATGACCCTCGAAGAAAAGAAGCGACTTCCCCGCCCGACCTACGCCATCGGCAGTCACGGACTGAGCCACCGCGCGTTTCCGGATCTCAGCGAAGCGGAAGTTTTGCGTGAGCTCAAGGTCTCGAAAGAAAAGCTCGAAAGCGATTTCGGGCAAAAAGTCTGTTCGGTGGCTTATCCCTTCGGGGCCATCGATGGGCGTTTGCCGGAACTGGCACGCGAAGCGGGATATGATTTCGCCGTGAACACGGATCAGGGGCCGGTCTATTGGTTTACCGAACCGCGATCACTGTTTCGGGTGAATGTCTTCCCCGAGGACGGCGTGTTTAGTCTTTGGAAGAAAACTTCGAGTTGGTATCGCGAGTACTACTTCCGCAAACGTGGACGCTGATCAGGGTTGATAGGCGCAACGGAAGCCGATGTAATCCTGGATGGTGTCTGCGGCGAACGCCTCAACCGTGTAGGCGTCCCAGCGGGTATCGTTCGCTTCTCCGCCACGGGTCATATAGGCATCACCGTTCGCCCCCACATAATAACCGAGACCGCAATTGTTGACGTTCGTATCGTCGCCCACGCCGCAGCCGGAACCGTAGTCGTCGAACAAGGGGCCATGAGCGGTTCGGTCCGTCGCGCTCATTTTGTTGAAGCCCCCGTTCGTTCGCGAGCCCATGCGAAAGTTCGCGGATGTGGTGTTGTTCGTCGTCGTATAACTTCCCATCACCCACTCGCTGACGTTCCCGTTCAAGTGCCAGATCTGTTCGCCGTTCGAGAAGCTGAATCTCGCTTTCACGTTCGCTTCGCCGGATTCGTGTAAGGCCCCATCGTAGCTACAGTTTCCGTTGTAGTTGACGTTTCCGGTAAAAATACAACCCACGCCGCGCGTGCCGCCCGACCAATTCGCGTTGACCGATTCGACGTTTCTCATCATCCCGGTCCATTGATCCTTCGTCACCAAGCTGTAGCCCGCGCCCATGTTCGTGCAAGCCGTCACCGCGTCGGCCCGCGTGATGTTCACGCGCGGCGCGCCCGTCGAGGTCGCGACGGCCGTCCCGCTCGAGACCCGCGCTTCCCATTTCATCACGCAAAACTCGGGCAAACTTTTACTGGGACTTTCCGGCACGAGAACGAAACCCGTCGGACAGCAAGTCGAAGCGGAAATTCCGACCGCGGCCGGGATGTGCTCCACGAACGAGACCCATTCGGCTTTTGTTTTCGTGGGCACGAAGACGTCCCGTGAACCCGAGTTCGAAAGACGACGGCAGACGGAGTGCTCTTTGACCACGACGTTGCTCGCTCCGACGGCGATACGGTAGGAATCCGCCGCCCACGCCGGAGCGCTCGCGATTCCGACACCGACCAGGCTCGCAATGAAGAAACGTTCAATCATCAATAGGCTCCCGACCTGCACGATTTCCTTCAGGATCACCGGCTCCCGTACGGGTGTAAATACTCTCGATGGCGTTTTATTCAGAAAGACCTGGTGACCTTGCCAAGTCTCGCTTTGAACAAGACGAAGTGCCGGTTTTTCCAAGCTTTGGTCCAGATCTGGACTGGATCAGGGGCCGGGGGCTTCAGGACTTTCCTCCTTCCTCCGTTTGTCTTGGTGACAATGGTCGCAAAGACGAACAGCCAGTCCGGCTCTTACCACCCCGCCCTTCTGTTGATCGCGCTGCTCAGCGTGGGATCAACGACCCTGGCCGCACGTTACGTGCTCCCGGCCGAGTCGACAGGCAAGATCGAGCTGCGCAATCCGACGGGCGAAACCCTCGAGATCTACCGCAAGGACTTTTCCACGGGCACGCAGTCTTTGACCGAGGTTGCGCACCGGATCTCTCCGCGCACGACGCTTTCACTCCCCGTCAGCGTCGGCACTCAACTCAGTGTCATCGATGTTCCCGACTTCGTGAAATCGCCTCTTCAGTTTACCGACGCGCAGGGAAATCTGCGCGCGCTTTCGGGCGGACAGAGCAATCATTTGTATTTTCCCGCACGGGCGGCCCGGAACTCGGGCGAGCTCGTCATCACCAATCTGAGTTCCCAAAGCCATGATGGCCGTATCCTCTCTCGAAAGCCCGGCGAGGAAGGGCTTGAGCTACGACGTTTCCGCGTGAGCGGCCGCGAAGTGCTCAAGCTCGATCTTTCCGGGTTTTCGGGAACCGCATTTGCCATCGAATCCGATTTCAGCCTACAGGCTCATATTAAATCCGCTCCGCTGGAATTCGCGGAGCTGCGTCCGAACGCGCGCGCACTTCCCGCTCCGCGCGGACGTTACTTTGTTTTATCGAACTCTTCGCGCACGGCCTCCTACTTGGTGGATCTTGCGGACCCCGCGATGATCGCGGCCGCACGCGAACAGATTCGCGATCCCGAAACCTATTTGCCGCGCATCTTGGTCGCGGAAGTCGGCGTGAATCTTTTGAATGACAATCGCAACTGGGACGACAAAACCCAGCACCCCTGGAGCTGGCGGATCGCTCAGCCGATTCGCTTTGCCTCACTCGCGTCGCAGGCCTGCGACGGTCACCCCCAGCAGCTCGAGGACCAACTCGAGGCGTGGCTTTCGGGCGCCTATACCGGCGGCCGTCCGATCATCTGCTTTTGGGGTTACCAGGTCGTCGAAGAGCTTCCCTAATCGAAATTGGTCCGTCCGTTTGCAATGATCCTCTTTCGTTGAGGTGCGCATGCGCTCGGCCCTGATCCTATTCGTTATGATGTTCCTCGGCGTTGAAGCCGGAGCCGTATTTTGCGTCTCTGCGCATCGCTTCGACAGGGGTGTCAACGGCGTCGTCACCCCCCGGATGAACGCGCCCCGACTCAAAGACAAGACTTATAAGACGACCGAATTTCGTAGCCTCCAGGAAGCTTGGCTCGAGAATGTGGCGCCCCTCGGGGCCCGCAAAGATCTTTTCCGCGCGACCATTCAAGGTCACGCCGTCATCGGCAAAAAACTTCCCGACGGAAACTTGAAAGAGGCCGCCTGGCTCCAGGAGCTGAACGCCGTGGGCCTGGGACCGAAACTGCACGGACTTGTGCAGAGGGGAAATGACACCTTCTTCGTGATGGCGGATGTGGGCGGCATCAACACGCAAGTGGCGCTGCTTGCGCCTTCGGGATTCAAGCTCAATACGGAAGTCATGAACGAGATGAAACGTCAGCTGGGCGTCTTACTCGAAAACGGCGTCTACCCCTTCGATATCCAATTTCAAGTGAGCGCCGATCGTAAAAAGGTCGTCCTCATCGATCCCGAGATGTTCCAGATGCGCGAACCGGGACCTTCCCTCGATTTACAGGGCCGCATGGCGCTGGAGACGATCTTCCTTAACTGGCGTATGGACGACCGGGTCGAAGACTAAGGCGTGGCCTAAACTTTGTAAAATAGACCTGTGAAGACTTTGAACAGGCCCTGGTTGGTTTTTGGCGGATCGTGAGGCCCCTTTTTGGGCGCCCCTGTTCGTGGACTAAACAGGTTGATGAGGAAAGGGTTTCCATGCGTCCGACTTTCAAACTCCCGTCCGTCTTTGGCTTTTTGATCGGCTGTTCGCTTTTCGTCGGAACGCCGGCGCACGCCCAGAACCTTCTGGATTTGATTTTCGGTGGCGGCGGTCAGCGCCGTCAGCAGCCGCGCTACGAACCCCGTCCCCGCTATGATCAGAATCAGGATCCCTGGGGCGGACAGCGCCAACAGGATCCCTGGGGTGGTCAACGTCAAGACCCTTGGGGCGGCCAGGCGGATGACGGCTACGGACATGGTGATCCGCTGCGCGGCCTGGGAACCTGGGTGCTGAAGCAACCCTTCTGGTCGGACTCGGATGAACTGGCCTATTCGGATTTCGTGCGCGCCATCGGTCGCTCGGGTTGCACCACGGTGGATTCGTGCATGCGCTCGGAAGCGAACCCCTACCGCGATACCGATCCCACTTCGCAAGAGTACCGCTTCTGGTCGGACTGCGCGGACTGGCCGTACTTCTTGCGTTCGTACTTCGCTTGGAAAAACGGTCTACCCATGGCGATCTCGCAAGGTATGGTGCAGTTGCCTTTGACTCCCGAACAACAGCAATCCATCGCGGACGGCAAAGAAGTCGCGCAGACCGACGTGCGCTACTCGTGGAACGGGAACAAACCTTCGCGCCGCCTGCGCCTGCCCATGGATTCGCAGTACACGAATTTCTTCGACGTTCACAAGACGATCCAGAACTCGGTCCACACGGCGACCCTGCGTGTGGATCCGCGCACGAACTTCGGCGACTTCTATACCCCGGCGATCCGCCAGGGCGCGATCCGTCCAGGCTCCGTGATCTACGATCCTTCGGGTCACGTGGGCGTCGTTTACGACATCACTCCCGACGGTCAGGTCATGGTGTTCGACGCCTTGATCGACACCAAGTCGATCTCGCCCCGCCGCGCTTACTCGGCGGACTTCTATAAACGCTCGAAACCCGCGCACGGTGGCTGGATCTTGAACTTCCGCCCCGTCGTCATCGAAGGCGCGCAGTACGACAATTTCTCGAATTCTTATATCGGCGGTAAATTGCGTCTTTTGACGAACGCCGAGATCCACGACTACTCGGACGAGATGTTCGGGAACACGACGACCGCGGATGGCAAATCGGCTTACAACATCGAAGGCAAGATCACGAACTCGTTCCAAGAGTTCCTGCGTCGCCGGATGTTCATGGGTCGCTACACCCTGGACGTCATCGGTGAATTCAAAGTCCGCATGAAGACGATCTGCGACGACTTCGGTTCGCGCGTGAGCCTCGTGCAGGACGGCACCACCAAGGGCGTCGCGGCGAAACCCCACGCCGAGACTCTGCCGAACACCATCTACGGTGGCTCGGGCGAGTGGGATACGTTCTCGACTCCCGGCGGGGACGTCCGTCGCCGCAACTCCGTGAACAACGCGCTCGCGACCGCGAAAGAACTCAAAGCGCAAGTGGATCGCCGCAACCCGGAGTACACTTACCGCGGGAAAGACTTGAAGGCGGATTTCATCAAAGCGGCGTCGGAAACGCTGAAGTCGTGCTCGATCACTTACAAGAACACGCGCGGCCAAGCGGTGAAACTCACGCTCGAGCAGCTTTTGAAGCGGATGCCGATGATGAGCTTCTCGCCGTGGCATTGCGTGGAGCTCCGTTGGGGCGCGACCGCTCAGCAAGAGCTCGCGACCTGCCCGGATCTGCGCGATCAAACGAAGATGCGCTGGTACAATGCCCAGCAGACTTTGCGTAACCAGATGGCCCGCGACACCAACATCTTCACCGGTTATACGCTGGAGCAGTTGGAGCAGAAGGCCGCGGATCTGGGACCGGCCCAGTCCGAAAACTTCGATCTGCTGACGCGTTTGCAGAACGAGCTGTAAGAGTTTTTGATCACGGGCACGGTCGTGCCCGTCGACTTTCGCGGCGTTCGTGTCCGCTGGGTTGGGGCTTAAACTTAGGCGAGCACCTTCGTACTCGCCCCTTGCCCCGCGGTCTCTTCCACGGTGACCGTGACCGAAGTGACGCCGACCTTCTTAAATTCCTGCGCGAAATCCTCGGCGAGCAGCCGCGAAAGCTGCTCGACGCTGGTGTTCGTGACGGGAAGCCGGATCACTTCATTTTCCGGAAAGACATAAAACCGATCGCGGAAGCGCACTTCCAGCGAGGCGCCTTTGGTTTCAAAAGACATCTCGGGCTGGCGAGCGGGCAAAAGGATGTGCTCGTCCCAGGCGTCCAGACGCGTTTTGATGTAGGTCTTGAAGACGTTGAAATCCACGAAATAGCCGGACGCCGCGTTCGCGATTTCCGCGGGACAGCCGATGTCGACGCGGACCTGGTAGTTGTGGCCGTGAAGTTTTTCGGCGGACTTCGCGTCGAAAATCAGGAAATGCGCGGCCGAGAATTTGAAGTTCTGCTTGAACAAATGAAGAGTCATTTCCGGCATATCCCAGAGCTTTAGCATGTTTTTGATTCAGGGCCTAGCCGGGAATCGGGGGTGAACCTTGACCCCCCTCTCGGGGCGTGGTCGAAGGGCTTCGTGTTCGAACTTCGCCGCACTTTTTTCATTGAGAGCGCCCGGTCCCTGCCGCAGCTGCCGGAGGGCCACCCCTGCCGACGTCTGCATGGGCACAGCTTTCAGATCCTCCTCGTTTTGCGGGGCGATCTGGATCCGAAGATCGGCTGGGTTTACGACTTCCACGAGATCGACACGGTGGCCTCGCCGATCCTGAAAGAGCTCGACCATCGCGTTTTGAACGAGGTCCCGGGGCTCGAAAATCCGACCTCCGAAAAACTCTGCGTTTACCTTTACGAAAAGCTTCGGCCGAGCCTGCCGCTGCTCCATCAGGTCATCATCCGCGAAACCCGCGACACCGAGTGCCGCTATCCCGTACGGGCGGGCGACGTTTGAAGCTCTTTCTCGCGCTCACTTTTTTCGCGATGAGCGCGCAGGCCACCTTGAACTCGGTGGCCCCCACGATCCCCCGCTGGCTCTGGCTTCCGGGCCCTCCGCAGATCGAAGCCATGTCCGCGCAAGAGGTCGTCATCGCGGGAACGCGAGAAGACCTTGAGCTGGAGCTTTCCGCCCTTCGCTGCTCCTCAGAAATCCGCTGCGAGCTGAATCCCGACGCCGTCCCTTGCCGCGCGGACGTGACCCTTTGTGTGCCGGAGAACTTCCGAAACGATCTGGGCGCCACTTATGCCCAAGCGGGGCCGAACTGCTTCTCAACGGCGCTTCGGGGCGCGGGCCTGACGACTTCGCTGACGGGCGTGGACGCGCCCGAGATGAAGGCCTTCGCCCGGGCTTTTTGCCAAGAGGTCCAAGAGCCTCAGACCTTCGACATCGGCATCTATCACGCACCGAATTCCGATGGGGCGTCGGCTTTTGCGCCGTCGACCTTGTGGATTCACGGCTTCATCCATCTGTCCCCCGGATTCGTTCTTGAAAAACAGGGAGTCGACTACTGGGGCGCAACACCGGTCACTTTACGTGGGTTCTCGATCATGGATCATCGCGTGCGCATCTCGCCCGAGTGTCGGCGTTTTTCGCCCGATCCCGAGGTCTGCGCGAATCGCTTGATTTATTTGCGCTGCCGTTCGCCGGAATTTCCGGACAAGCTGGCCCGAGCGTTGAACCGCATGAATGAAGTCGCCGACATCCTTTTGCGGCAGAAGGCCATTTCCGCTTCGGATCTCACCCTGTGGGACCAGGCCTACCAAGACATCCACCGGGCTCTCCTCGGCGAAAACCTGGAATCGGCGCTCAATGACTATGTTCAGGAAAAACTCGCAAGCCTGCGGAAGCAGCGGGAATTCTTCCGCTGAACGTAGATCTGAATTTTACTTCCGGCGCCGGAAGTAACCTTAGACCACGGACAAACTGTTGATTTCGATTTCGAGATCCATGCCGACTTTTAAAAGCCCCAAGCCCGTCCCCACAGGCCCCATTCCCATGCCGTCCGCATCCTTCGCGAGACCGCTGGGGAGCGTATGGACGGCATGAACGCCGAAGTCCACGCTGGACCCGAATCTCCGGAATTCGGCCAAACGCTGAAGCGGCTCTTTGGAGGAAGTTTCCCCCGTCGCCACGTCTTGATTGATGATCTGACAGCGCCCGCAACCGCCGACGATCGTCAGCGTCAGTCCCTGCGGCGAGCGCAGCGACGCCCAGCGGTCCTCGGCCCAAGGCCCATCGCCGCTGACGACGATATTCGGACGAAAACGCCCCATCGGAATCGGCGAGGTCAACCGCCCGTTCAGGTCGTGAAGACTCTCTTCACTGGTGACGAGCACGTTGGCCGAATCGGCGAAACGAAACTGACGTCCCCAGGCCTTGCCGCTCTTTTTAACTTCCCGTTGGGAGTGTCGGCCGTAACGGACCAGATGCACCGGACGCGCGAGGAGTTTGGAGAGCGCCTCATTCAGCCCCGGATGCTCCACGAGATCCGCTTCGACTTCGGATTTCCAGACCCGAACCTTTTCCGTCGCGGGAGTTGTGTCCGCGCGCAAAGGAACGAAGTAGTCCTGTCCTTGAATGCGCACGCGCAGATTCTCGCCCCCGATCTCGGTTTCGATTTCGGCCATCTGCGGAGTTTCGCGACGGGTCTGGAAGCGACCGGAGTCGTCGACCACCATGAACTCGCGATCCCGCTGTAAACCCCAAGCATCGAAGACGACCTCCGGAACGCTGAGGCCGCCCGCGCTTTTAATGGGGTACAGATGCAGGCTTTGAATTTTGCAAAAGATCTTCCCGGACACGGGCCTTCAGTCCTTTCAGATGAGGAAGCTGGAGTTTGAGCGCAGGCAGAGTCGCGAACATCTCTTCCGAGAAGAGCAGCACGATCGTCGACCCCATGTGGAAGGCGCCCAGCTCGTCCCCCTTCGTCACCGCCACGGAAGGTTCGAACACCCGTTCGCGCACCGAGGGATAGCGCGGATCGTTCGAGCGGAACTCGGGCCAGAACGACAGCGAGATTTGCCCCACGTTCGTGGCCCCCACGAACATCACGCCCATAAGGCCGAAGTCGGTCTGGATCTCGACAAGCACGCGCTCATTCACCGCGAACAGATTTTCGATATGGGTCGTCGACCAGTCATTCACCGGCCACAGATGCCCCGGCAAATGGCGTACGCGCACGATCTGGCCGCTGACGGGCGAATGCACGCGGTGATAGTCGGTGGGGCACAGATAGTAGGTCGCAAACGCGCCCCCCTGATAGGGCTTCGCCGATTCGTTCGTCCCGACAAAATCTTGCAGCGAGTAGTAGCGACCCTTCGCCTGGATGATCTTGCCGTCCTTGATCCAGTCGCTTTCGGTGATCACGCTGTCAGCCGGGTGCACAAGCGTGGCCCCTCCCAAGGGGCGCGCGTCCCCGCGCAGTCGGCGCACGAAGAAGTCGCCGATGCTGGCGTAGGCGGAAACCGGGCGTTCGGCCTCCTCCAGATTGATGTTATAGGCTTTGGCGAACTGGGTGATGGTAAAACTCGCCAAACCCCCGGGGAGTTTCAGGTGCACGAGCCAACCCACAAAGCGACTGAGAGCATTTTTAGGGACAAGATAAAGGAATTCCACGGCCGCCATCTTGAGGTTTAAGGCCATCTGTGTCAAACCCGAGGCATGCGCATCATTAAAGATCTGGAGATCGGCCTCGACGACGACCTCGCCGAGAAAATCGCCTGGATGGAGCCGAACCACGGGGGCTACCGTGTCCTCCGCCAGAGCGTCGATGCGCGTCGCCGCCACAACGTCCACTTCGTCTATACCGTCGAAGTCGCGGGGGCTGGGGAATCCCGCCCCCTCTACCGCTTCGAGGTCCCCCGCGTGAACGCGCCCGCGACCTTCGAAAAGCCCATCGTCATCGGCACCGGCCCCGCGGGCCTCTTCGCCGCGCTTCGACTGGTGGAACGCGGGATTCCCTGTCGCCTGTTCGAACGCGGCTCGGAGAGCGGTCAGCGGATCAAGGGCATCAACAAATACTGGCGCTACGGCGAGCTCGATCCGCGCAACAACGTCTGTTACGGCGAAGGCGGCGCGGGCCTCTATTCGGACGGCAAACTCATCACACGTATCAAAAGCCCGCACATCCCCTACGTGCTCGAACGCCTGGTCCGCTTCGGCGCCCCCGCCGAGATCCAGTATCTGGCGAATCCGCACGTGGGCTCGGATAAAATCCGCCGCGTGATTCCGAAGATCCGCGAATTCCTGAAAGCGAATGGCTGCGAAATTTATTACGACACGAAGATCGAAAAACTTCTGACCGACGGCGAAAACCTGGTCGGCGTCGAAACCGAACGCGGCGAACGTTTCACCAGTCACCACGTCGCGCTCGCGACCGGTCACTCGGCCGAAGATATGATCCGCCACCTGCGCGAGATCGGCGTCGCCATGGAAGCAAAGCCCTACGCCCTGGGTCTGCGCATCGAACATCCGCAGCCCATGATCAATCAACTGCAGTACCGGGATGCGGCCACGCACCCGAAGCTGGGCTCGGCCAACTACCGCGTCGCCGACCACGACCCGAAAACCGGGATCGGCGTTTATTCTTTCTGCATGTGCCCTGGCGGATTTGTCCTGTCCTCAGGCACTGAGGCCGACGGCATCGTGGTGAACGGGATGTCGAACTTCCACCGTAACTCGCCCTTCGCGAACGCGGCCATCGTGGTGTCCGTGGATCAACGCCACTTCGGCACCGATCTCTTCTCGGGTCTGGATTTCCGTCGCACACTTGAGACCGAGGCCTATCAGGCCTCCAAAGCCGCCGGCGGTGGCCGCGAACTCCCCGCCCAGAAGGTCACGGACTTCATGAGCGGCAAACTCACGGGCGTACGCCCCGGCTCGTCGCCCTCGGGCGTGAAGGCCGTCGCGCTCGACAAACTTCTGCCCGCCCCGATCAAAAAACGTCTGGCGCAGGGACTGGAGAAATTCAACCGGTCGCTCCCGGGTTTCGTTTCGGAAGAAGGCCAGCTCTACGGCGTGGAAAGCCGCACCTCTTGCCCCGTGCGCGTGACCCGCGATTCACAGTCCCTACAGTCGATCTCGCACCGGGGCCTTTATCCCTGCGGCGAGGGCGCAGGTTATGCGGGCGGCATCACGTCGGCGGCCTGCGACGGCATTCGCGTCGCCGAAAAGATGATCGAAGACCTTTTGCAGTCCACACCCCCGCCCGTTCCCGACGAGGTGCTGCTTCAAGATCTGAAGAGCGCCCGCACCGAGGACTGATTTCCCAAATAAAAACGGGAGTCGCAGAGGACTCCCGTGAACAAAAACAAATCAATTATCTGAGACGAACCCTAAAACACCAGGTGAAACTCACCAGGATTATTTACGGTCAATTTTGAATTCATAACCTCCGACGGACAAGCCGCCTTGGATGCGTTTAAATTCTCCGTGCTTGTCGTGGAACCACGTGACCTTTCCTTCCGTGGGACAAGCTTCGTAACAGAGCTTCACGTCGCTCGTTTTCTCACCGTTGTAGGTGACGGCGACGTTTTTGGTATTGTAGTCGATGCGCAGCTCGTGACGACCGAAGTACGACATCACGAGATCCTTGCCGTTGATATCCTTGAAAACCCCGACGATGGATTTACGGAGCTGGATCGATTTATCGAGCTCATCCATCTTCTTTTGTTCGCGATCGATGTCCGAGAACGACGAAACGCAGCCCCGAACTTCACGAACGCGCTCACAGCGGCTTTGCGCCTGAGCCTGAAGACCCAACCCTAAAAGGGCCACGATCACGGATACTTTCAATTGAGTGTTCATTTGAAAACCTCCCCAGATTTCCCCAAACCGAAATCGCTTTCGGCAGTCACGGATCCCCCTTCCAAAGAGAGTGCCAACTCGTTTGACAGCCCCTTCTGCAAACCCGTGGGGGTAGACCCACCCCCCGCTTGTAAGGCTTTCCCGACTGGCCAACTTTTGACGGCTCTCAGCTTCTGATCGTCTAAATTCAACGACCGAGGATTCTGGCCAACCCCCCATGAACTCTTTATCTTCGGGGCATGAAAGTCTCTGTCGCCCATCTGAACGAAGTCCCCACCACTTTCCTGATCACGCTGGCCGCCCGCGCCCGGGGGCCCGCGCGTTACCCCGAGCTTCAGTTCCACGATCCGCTTTCGGAAAAGATCATCGGTCGCGTGGATCGAGATCTGCGCCCCTTCATGAAAGACGAAAGCTCCGTCTACGGTATCATGAAGCGCACCCAGATTTTCCGCGAACGCGCGCGGAAGTTCTTTGCGAAGCACCCTACCGCCACGGGTGTTTCGCTCGGCGCGGGTTTGGCCGACTATTTCCAGTGGCTCGACAATGGCGAAAACTCCTGGATCGACTTCGACCTGGAAGAGTCCATGAACGTGCGTCGCGCGCTCTTGGAGCCACGCGCCCGCCAGAAGTTCATCGCGGGCTCACTCACCGAGCCCGACTGGTGGGAGAAGCTGGAACTCCCCACCAAAACGCCGAGCTTTTTCATCTGCGAAGGGGTTCTCATGTACCTGAACCCCACCGAGGTCGCGGGGGTCCTCCGCCAGTTCGGTGAAAGAGCGGCGCCGGGTTCGGTCTTCATTTTTGATCATATGTGCTGGCTGGTGGTGGGGCGCGCGAAACATCACGCTTCGGTCAGTCAGACCCATGCGGATTTCCACTGGGGGCCCCGACGCTATACGGAGCTCACCTCACCGCACCCACGCCTTAAATTCACGCCCACCACCAAGTCATGGAGTCCAAAGGATTTCCCTTTTCGGTGATGGGGCCGATTTTCAAACTGGTCACGGGAATGCACTTCTACGCGATCACCGAGATGGGAATCGCGGACTAGTTCTTCGCGGGCTCGCGGGTCTCGGATTTTACAACCGACGCCGTATCGACCGAGGCCTCACCAGCCGTCTTCGCGCTGGCATCGCTACTGATGCAGTGATGCGCCTCAACCCACGGGCGATTTTCAGCCGAACAGGGTTCAAAGACCTCCCGCGCCCATGTCGGCCCCTGATAGCGCCGCACGAACTCTTTCATCGCGGGCTTGAAGGTCTCGACATGCCAGTAGTCGAAGTTCAGATGCTTGGCGACGGCCTGCTCGTTCGTGAGTTTCATGTGATTGATCGCGTAGATCGCGGTGGCTTCGCCCGTCCGGTCCGATCCGGCACGACAGTGAACCAGAATCGGATAGTCGCCTTTTTCAAGGATGTCCTCGAAGCGGATGAGCTCTTCCTTCGCCGGGAAATGCTCGGCGGTCCACCAGAGCTTCTCGAACTTCACGCCATTTTTCTCAAGCACGTCGACCTGGGGTTGATACCAGGGCGCGTGCTCGGGGGCGCCCCGCAGAGAAACCACGGTTTTGATGCCGTACTTTTTGATCGCCTCTTCCATTTCTTCGGGCGTCAGCTGCGCCGAGCGGTAGAAGCGACCGGGATCGACCTCTTCGAAGTTCTTCGTGATCCGAAAGGTCGAGTAGCGGTACGCGAACGCGACAAAACCCAGGAACAAAAAAAGCCCCAGATAACTCGTCCACCGTTTCCAACGACGTTTAGATGTTGCGACGATACTCGCCTCCGACTTCGAAAAAGGCCTGGGTCATCTGCGCGAGCGAGCACACCCGCGCGGCTTTCATGAGAGCTTCGAACAGATTACCACCGCTGACGGCGGTCTCCTTCAAGTCTTTGAGGGCCTGATCGGAATCTGACAAATGGGCCTGCTGGTAGCCCCGGACGTTCGTCAGCTGTTGGTTTTTCTCCTCATAGCTGGCGCGCGCGAGTTCGATTTTCGGCGGGATATAATCCGCCGCCATCGTCTTCGGATCGATGAAGGTATTGACCCCGATGATCGGGAGTTCGCCGCTATGCTTCAATGTTTCATAATACAGCGACTCCTCCTGGATCTTCGAACGCTGGTACTGCGTTTCCATGGCGCCGAGCACCCCACCCCGCTCATTGATGCGCATGAACTCCGTCAGCACGGCCTCTTCCACGAGGTCGGTGAGTTCATCCATGAAGAACGAGCCCTGCATGGGATTTTCATTCATGGTCATGCCGAACTCGCGGTTGATGATGAGCTGGATCGCCATCGCCCGACGCACGCTCTCTTCCGTCGGCGTGGTGATCGCCTCGTCGTAAGCGTTCGTGTGGAGCGAGTTGCAGTTGTCGTACAGCGCGATGAGCGCCTGCAAGGTCGTGCGGATGTCGTTGAAGTCGATCTCTTGCGCGTGCAGCGAGCGGCCGCTGGTCTGAATGTGGTACTTGAGCTTCTGCGAGCGATCGTTCGCCTTGTACAGATCGCGCATGGCGACCGCCCAGATCCGGCGGGCGACGCGGCCCAAGACCGAATACTCGGGATCCAGACCATTCGAGAAGAAGAAGCTCAGGTTCGGCGCGAACTCGTCGATGCTGAGACCGCGGCTCAGGTAATACTCCACGAAGGTGAAGCCGTTCGACAGCGTGAACGCGAGCTGCGAGATGGGATTCGCACCGGCCTCGGCGATGTGGTAGCCCGAGATCGACACCGAGTAGAAGTTCCGCACCTTCTTACGCGTGAAGTACTCTTGGATATCGCCCATGAGCTTCAAAGCGAAGTTGATCGAGAAGATGCAGGTGTTCTGCCCTTGATCTTCTTTCAGGATGTCGGCCTGCACGGTCCCGCGCACCTGCTGCAGCGTGAAGTCGCGGGTCTCGTCCAGTTCCGCAGAGCTAAGTTTGCGACCCAGTTCTTTTTCGCGCTTCTCGACCTGCTGGTCGATGGCCGTATTGAAGTAGAAGGCGAGGATCATCGGCGCGGGGCCGTTGATCGTCATCGAGACCGAAGTCGACGGCGCGCACAGATCAAAACCGCCGTAGAGCTTCTTCATATCGTTCAGCGTGCAAATGCTGACACCCGACTCGCCGACCTTACCGAAAATATCCGGACGCGGATTCGGGTCCTGTCCGTACAGAGTGACCGAGTCGAACGCCGTCGACAGACGATGCGCCTTTTCACCTTTGCACAAGTAATGGAAACGTTTGTTGGTGCGTTCGGGAGTTCCTTCGCCCGCGAACATCCGTTTCGGATCCTCGTCGGGACGTTTCAGCGGGAAGACCCCGCCCGTGAACGGGAATTCGCCCGGCACGTTTTCAAGTTTCAGGTAACGGAAGCGGTCGCCCCAATCGGTTTTGGGCGGAACGACGACGCGTTTGATGATCGTACCGCTGAGCGAGGTCCGCGTCAGCGACTGACGGATCTCTTTGTCGCGCACGTGGAAGACGAGGTCTTTCTGATCGTAACGCGACTTCAGCTGATCGAAGTTCCGGATCGATTCGATCTCGTCTTGGGTCAACTCCTGCGCGAGCGACTTGCGCATTTCACCGAGCGCTTTCTCGGCGACGTCCCGAAGCGCGTTCGCGGTCGTGACGGTCAGGTTCCCGTCCTTCACGAGGTGCGCGGTGGACGCCGGGGTCATCGAGCTCGCCACCGGAGGCGTAGCGCTCGCCAGATTTTCGAGCTGTCCCCAGACCGAGACCTTTTTCGCGAGTCCCTCGGTGCGCTCGCGGTAACGTTTGTTGGTCGAGACGATCTCGGCCAGATAGTTTTGGCGTTCCGCCGGGATGACGGGCTTTTCCTCGGCCGAGAGAATCCGCGACTTCGTTTCTTCCGAGAGTTTCCAGCCTTGCTCGGGTTCGCGTTTGTCGAGTTCGTCGGCCAGATGGAAGAACAGTTGATTCACGCCGCCGTCGTTGAACTGCGAGGCCTGGGTCAAGAACACCGGCACCGGCGTTGAGTGATCGAAGATTTTGCGCGAGCGACGGAACTGGCGGGCGACGTCGCGAACGGCGTCCAGCGCGCCCCGGCGATCGGCTTTGTTCACCGCGATCATGCTCGCGAAGTCGATCATGTCGATTTTTTCGAGCTGCGACTGCGCACCGAAGTCCGAAGTCATCACGTAAAGCGACAGGTCCGAAATTTCGGTGATCGCGAGGTTCCCCTGCCCGATGCCCGAGGTCTCGGCGATGATGAAATCAAAATCGAGGGCCTTCGTCGCCTGGATCAACTGCCCCAACGCGCTCGAGATTTCACGCCCCGAACCGCGGCTCGCGACCGAACGCATGTACACGCCCGGACGCGACAGCGAATTCATCCGGATGCGGTCACCCAGCAGCGAGCCGCCGGTTTTACGCTTCGACGGATCCACGCAGAGGATCGCGATTTTTTTGCTCGGGAAGAGATTCAGGTAACGCTGGACCAGCTCGTCGATCAGGCTCGACTTGCCGGCGCCGCCGGTCCCCGTGATCCCGAGCACCGTGGGGGCCTGGCCCTGGCGTTGAAATTCGGGGAAACGTTTCGCGACCTCGGCTTTGACGAAGTCTTCCGTCGCTTTCCCCAGCAGGGCTTGATCTTCGACGTCCGTCAAAAAGACGCCGATCTTTTGGCTCGGGATCGGATTGCGGTTGTCGAAAGCCTCGCGGCCGTCCTTCGGTTTTTGCGCGGTGAATTTCTTCGCCGCCTCGAGCACGTCGAAATCGCACTGCTCGATGATCATGTTGATCATCCCCTCGAGTCCCAGCTTGCGTCCGTCCTCGGGATGGAAGATCTGCGCGATGCCGTAGGCTTCGAGTTCTTTTTTCTCTTCGAAAACGATGACGCCGCCGCCCCCGCCGAAGATCTTCATGTAGCCCGCGCCCATCTCGTCACAGAGGTCCTTCAGGTATTTGAAGTACTCCATGTGTCCGCCCTGATAGGAGCTGACGCAAATCCCCTGCGCCCCCTCTTGCAGTGCCGTGCGCACGACGTCCGCCACCGAGCGGTTGTGCCCCAAGTGGATCACCTCGGCACCGAAGTCCTGTAAAATTCGGCGCATGATGTTGATGCTCGCGTCGTGGCCGTCGAACAGGGCCGCCGCCGTCACGATCCGGATGGGATGCTTCGGGACGTGACGAGCAAACTCGGCGGGCTTCGGGGATTTCACTTCAGGTTTCATCGAGGTCTCCAAAAAGGGTCTGGGTCGGTTGCGGTCGGCTGGATCTCAGCCGACCGTGGCAAAGCCAGCCGCAGAGCGGCCGGTTCAGGTGCCGCCGATTAGGGCGCGAAGGCGGGTTTGCGTTTTTCGAGGAAGGCGCCGGTGCCTTCTTTCACTTCCGCGCTGCCACAGAGCTCGCCGAAGTGTTTTGCCTCTTGGGCCAGAGCCGCATCCACCGCGAGATCGTGCGCTTCGAGAATCGAGCGCTTGGCCGCCGCGACGGCGCGCGGACCCTTCGTCATGATGGAATTCAGAGCCGCCTGCGCGGTCGCGAGGAGTTCCGCTTTCGCGACGACCTTATTCACAAGCCCCATCTGAAGCGCATCGGCCGCGCCCACGGTGCCCGCCGAGAAGATCAATTCACGCGCGCGGTTCACGCCCACCACGCGCGACAAGCGCACGGTCCCGCCGAAGCCGGGGATCAGCCCCAGATTCGTTTCGGGAAGTCCCAGCTTCGCCGAGTCCGCGGCGTAGATGAAGTCACAGGAAAGAGCGAGCTCCAGGCCCCCGCCGAGCGCGAAGCCGTTCACGGCCGCGATCGTGGGGAAAGGCAGAAGCTCAAGCTGACGGAAGATCCGCTGGCCCCGCTCCGCGAAGTGAACCGCGTCGTGACCGCCGAGTGCCGAGATCTCTTTGATGTCCGCGCCGGCAACGAAGGCCTTCTCGCCCGCGCCGGTCACGATCAGTCCCCGGACCGTCGCCGGAAACTGCGACTTCAGCGCCGTCAAATGCGCTTCGAGCTCCTTCAGGACCTGGCCGTTCAAAGCATTCAGCGCTTCGGGGCGGTTGATGGTCAGGGTCGCGATGTGATTTTCAATTTGCAGAGTCACGCTCATGGTTCGCTCCTAGTATTTGTAGAATCCGCGTCCGGTTTTGCGTCCCAGCCATCCCGCTTCGACGTACTTCACGAGCAGCGGACACGGACGGTACTTCGTATCACCCAGACCGTCGTGCAAGACGTTCATGATCGCGAGGCAGGTGTCCAGACCGATGAAGTCCGCCAGGGTCAGCGGGCCCATGGGCTGATTCGTGCCCAGCTTCATGGCGCTGTCGATATTTTCGGGCGTCGCGATGCCTTCATTCAAAGTGAAGACCGCTTCGTTGATCATGGGCATAAGGATGCGGTTGACGATGAAGCCGGGCATGTCCTTGTCCGAGGGAACGAAGGTCTTCTCCATTTTTTCGGCGAGCGTCTTCACGGTTGCGTAGGTCGCGTCCGAGGTCTGCAGACCGCGGATCCCTTCGACAAGTTTCATGAGCGGCACGGGATTCATGAAGTGCATGCCCGCGACGAGTTCGGGACGCTTCGTGACCGCCGCGATTTTCGTGATCGAGATGCTCGAGGTGTTGGTCGCCAGGATCACGCCCGGACGCGCGACCTGATCGAGCTCTTGGAAGATTTTGACTTTGAGATCGATGTTTTCGGTAGCGGCCTCGACGATGAAGTCCGCGTCTTTGAGAGCGGCCGTGCCAACCGAAGTTTTGATGCGACCGATGATCTCGGTTTTTTGCGCCTCGGTGATCGTTTGTTTTTTGATCAGACGATCCAGGCTTCCCATGATCGTCGACAGGCCTTTCTCCAGCCCCTTCTCGTTGATGTCGGTCATGATGACGTTGAGCCCATAGGTCGCCGCGACTTGGGCGATGCCGTTCCCCATCTGGCCCGCACCCACGACGCCGAGAGTTTTGATCGAAGAAAGTGCCGAATCCGCCATGTGGATCATCCTTTATGTGAGCGTTTGAAATGCCTGGGATTCTTGCCTTTTTGAGAGCGGAAAGTCACTTTCGGCGGCGGAAGTTGGAGCGGTGCGTTTGGGGTCGCGGCCGCCCGGCTCCTCGCGTGTCCTCGTGTCCGTTTTCCGCCGCGTTTTCACTTTGGCGCCTCCTCGTTTTCGTCTTGGATCGAGACGCCCCGGAGTGCGCCCTGGCGGACGAACTTCGGCGCGAATGAAAGGCGTCGACAGGTCCGAAAAAGCCTGGAGCTCTAAAAGAGGCCGGCTCCGGCCCCGTGCTTGCACTGTTTTTAGGATGAAGGAGCCTCGTCATGTCGCTGTCTCGGATTGGGACATTCTGCCTCGGAGCCCTGATCGTCGTCGTCGGCTTTCAGAACTGCGCGGGCGCGCCCGAGACGCCGTCGCTCACGACGGACCGGAATACGCTGCAGAGCCTCACCGCCGAGAAGGGCGCGCTCGAAGAAGAAAGCGCGCGCATGATCGATCTGATCGCGGCGGACCTCAACTGCGCGGTCGACTCCGACTGCGAGATCCTGACCGTGACCGCCGCGTGCGCGCGGGAAGTGGCCTCTTCACGGCGCCGGGGCGACCGGCGCGAAATTTTGAATTTGATTTCCCAGCATCGCGCCGACTGGCGCATGTACGCCGACCGCGCCTCCCTTCACCCCGAGCTCGCCTGGGTTTGCAAACAGGGCGAGCCCGACCAGCGCGCCGCCTGCTCGTCCGCCGGACGCTGCGTGCTGGACGCCGTCGAGTGAGTTTTTCATTTCTTTCATTCGCCGCGACCAGGTCACGTGCAGCGACTTTCTTTTGTTATCTGAAAGGGTGAGCCCCAGGTTTCCGACTCCGGCCCCGATTATGCGCCGAACACAAGGCGCGCAGGTTTGCGGGAGCGTTCCCGCCACCTGCATGGACCGGGTGGATGTGATCGATCTGCAGGAAGCACCGTGAGCCGCAGCGTTTACCGGTGAGTAGGTCCACATAGCCGCAGCCGCGCGGGCGCACTTCCGATTCGGAAGTGGATGGTGAGGCTTTCTTCAGAGGGGTTGAATCTGAATTTGGCCTCGAGGAGTCTTTCCCGGGTTTCGAATCTGACGTGGACTTCGAGGAGTCTTTCCCAGGTTTAGAATCTGAATTGGGCCTCGAGGAGTCTTTCCCGGGTTTCGAATCTGAAGTGGACTTCGAGTCGCCTTTCCAAAGTTTAGAATCAGAAATGCACTTCGAGTCGCCTTTCCCAGATGTAGAATCTGAATCGCATTTCACGTGGCCCTTTTCTTTTTCAAGGACTGCGTACTTCCGATGTGCGGGGGCAACTCCGAGACCGGTAAGAATTCGTTTCCGCAGATTCGGCGCGATCTGGCGGGGATGACTTGAGCGTTCACGTTGCGGCGAGGCGCGCTTGATTTCGGTGCGGCGGGAGATCTCTTTGCGCGCAAGATAAATGACCAAGTCCGCGTGCCTCCGCTTCGGAACGGAATGGGAGACGAGTTCTCCCACACGGCACCAGCTTTCATACTCCTCTTTGGTCAAAGTCATGTTGATCGTCACCGAACCGTCGCCATGGTGTTGAGTGCGTTCTGTGGCAGGCACTTCAACTTTCAGTTCATGGGCCAAAATCTGCTGCGTCTCCACGAAGCTGCGCGACTCGATCTTTGCAAGGAGCTCCCGTTTATCCTCGGCCTCCATTTTGGCGCCGAACTCTTTCTCCGCCAGTTTGATGTTTTGGGTGACGAGTGCGATCTGGGAGAGGTTCAGCTTTCCTTCCTCGATCTTCGCTGCGACTTCGGGAATTTCCCGCAAAAGCCTCGCCGCGCTGATCCGTCGTTGTGCCGCTCCGGCGGAGTAACCATGCACCTGGGTGAGATACTCAAAGAGGGATGGATAAGCTCTTTCCAGATACAGCCGGCGTCGGTCCACTTCGGCGATGCACTCCAAAACCAAGTGCGTGATCTTCCTCTCGGTGCGAACGAGTTTCGTGAGTCGCACGAGTAGGTTTTCATGCGAGAGAGTTTTAAGCGTCATGACGGACCTCCATCCGTCGAGGAACGTATCACGGGTTTTTAAAACCGAATTTTGGCGCTTTTCCCGAATGAGGGTGAGATTCGGAAGCCGCCAGGGAATACGCCTCAAACCTCTTCTTTGGCTTCAGGAGAGATTCCGCTTCGCCGCTCGCGAAGGACCGCGAGTTCAGAATGCAAAGCTTGCCGCTGCCCCGAGAGAACACGAAAAATGTCGTCAAGCAGAATCAAGTTTGTCAGTGCGCCGCAATTCTCCGCTGGACACGCCGGTCTCTTACACCCGGTTTCACTCCGCGCCCCCGCCCCCGCGGGCCCTGCGGCGCTCGCGCGTTCGCTCCAGCAACCGAAACAGCAAGCTCTCCTGCTCGATGTAGGCTTTCAACAGCGCGCCGCCCGAAATCGCGGTGACACCACGCCGGCGGTTGGCGATGCCGATCTCGAAGATCCAGCGCATTTGACGAAAGAGCGTGCGGTAGGCGTGGGCCGCGCCGCGGGCGGGGTCCCAGGCGGTCAGGTCTTCGCCGCTCGCGCCGTTGAGCTCCAGGATTTGGAATCGTCCCGCGAGCAGCTCCGCCACCGATTCAAATTTCACGTCGAAACGTCCGATCCAAAATTCCGGAAGCGCGCGGCAGATCTCATCGATCCGCGCGATCAGTGGCGCATCCGCCGGCAAAGTGAACTCCGTATGGATGCTGCCGTCGCGCGTGCTGCCCGAAAGCTTCAGCCGCGTCACTTGGCCCGCGCCCGGAACGAAGTCCAGCGCCTCGCCGGCGAAATCTTCCAGGTGGGGCGCGAAGCGCGGATCGCACTCGACAAGTTCACGGGTCGTGCGCCGTCCGTCGCCGATGACGAAGGGGAAATAGGTCATCGCCACGCGCACGACCGCCCGTTCGCGCGAGGGCGGGCGGGCGTAGAAAACGCCCGCCTCGGCCGGCCAAGGAACGTAGGCCTGCAGGATCACGGTTTGGTTCTGCGGGAAGCGCTCAAGATATTCCGTAAGGGCGTCCGCGTCCGCGATCAGCTCGACCCCGCGGCTCATGTAGCCGATGTCGGGTTTGGCGACGATGGGGAACGCCAATTCCGCTTGCGCGACGAGATTTAGAACGTCCAAGCTCGCCAGATCTTCGGGGACCGTGAAGGCGATGAAGCGCGGGAGATGTTCGGCGAAGCGCGGGGGAAATGCCTGAAGGATACGGGATTTGGATTCGCCGCAGATACCGGCGTTTTCGATGCCGGGGTTCGCGGCAAGGGGTGCGCTCAGCGAGCGGAAACAAAGCGCGTTCCAGAAGTAGCCGAGGACGATGGGCGCGTAGCTCAGGCCCGACGGCAGGCTTTCGAAGAACGTGCGCGCACGGGGGACCTGCAAGTCCGGAAGTCCCCGTAGCGGCGCCGGTGGCCAGGGCGGAGGGGACGGGAGGCGACGCCGACGGAGCCAGGTCCGCACGCTGCGGCGGATTTCATTTCGGAAAATATAAAAAACCGCGAGGAGCGCGAGCGCGGCCAGGGCTTCCGCACCGAGAAGATCCGAGATCTGCAATCCCATGTACAGAAGTCCGTACAGCGCGACGGCGCTGTAGATTCCGGTGATACAGAACGTGACGAAGGCCACGAGCTTGAAATTCGCCCGCGAAAAGCCGAGCATCAGGAAAATCGGAATCAGCATTCCCGGAGCCAGGCGCGAGATCAGGATCGTCATCCACATCCCGCGATCCAGATGACGGCCCACCTGACGCTGGTAAGAGGGAACGTCCACGTAACCCCGCAGCCAGCGGCTGCGCGCGATCCAGGCACCCGCGACATAAAGGGCGATGTCGCTCAGGAAGATGCCGATGAACAGCGGCAAAAATCCCGCGACGGAGCTCAGACGTTCCGTGCCGATGAAGTAAGCGCTCGCCGCGATCGCGACCTCCTCGATCAGGAAGGTCAGTCCGAAGACGAGCGCGACGAAACTCACCGACGAGGCCGAGCCCTTCGGGCTCGGGGCCAGGACGAGCTCTTCGACGACTTCGGGGGCTTCGTGCAGGGCTTCCAGGACTTCGGGATGAATCTCTTCCGCGCCGTGGGCCCATAGGCCGATGAAAATCAAAACGCAGAAAAACGAGAGCCGCAGAATCTTCATCTCTTTCAGAATTGGTGAAGATCGCGAGGCATTCAATCCGGGCGTGGATTCTCAAAAAAAATTGAGATTGATTGCGCCCTTCGGCGTGAGGGGGCGCGCGAGAAAAAGCTAACGGCGTTTTTCCAAATAACTCAGCAGCAGTTCGCGGGCGCGGATCTTGGCGCCGAAAACCGACATGAAGACGAAAACGCCGCCGGTCTTGCGATCCAGGAATAGGATTTCGCGCGGAGGCGGGCGCAGCTCGAAGCGGCGGATCATCTCGAAGACTTTTTTCGTCAAACGCTGCGGCAGATCCGAGTTCTTCCAGTCGTAGGTGCCGTCGGCGGCGACCTGTCCGGCCTGATTGCGCGGATCGTGCGGTTCCAGGAAGGGTTCGACGGTCATGGTGCAGAAATCCTCGAAGATGCGACGCAGTTCCGGATCGTCGCCCTCTTCCAGAAAACGCAGCTTCAGCGCCGCGGTCCGCAGGCCCTCGACGTCGTTACGGAGCGAAGCTTCGACCATATCGTGGTAGGGCTTCAGGAACTCTTCCGGATACTCGCGGACCGCGCCGAAGTCGAACAGCACGAGCCGGTCTTCGCCGTTCGGATTGATACGCACGCGGTAATTTCCCAGGTGCGGGTCTGTCTGCACGACGCCCCACTCGAAGAGCTCTTTGTAGTAGAGCTCCATGTACATGAGCGCCAGACGGTTGCGGCGGTCGGGCGCGAGATTGCGGATCAGGGGATCGTCGGCGCGTACGCCGCGCTCGAAAGAGGTCGCGATGAGCTTCTGGCCGCTGTACTCGCGGTGCACGCGCGGAACCACGAAACGTTTGTCGTCCGCCAAGAGTCGCGCGTACTTTTCGGTCGCGTCCATTTCGGCGGGGTAGTCGGTCTCTTGTTCGAGCATGTCGCGGATCTCGTCGAAGATGTGATCCGTGACTTTTCCCTGGGGCAGGAACTTCATCATGTTGAAGAAGCTTTTCAGCGCTTTCAGATCACTGTCGATCGCGCGGTCGACGCCGGGGTATTGCAGTTTCAGCGCGAGCAGCTCGCCCGTCGCTTTCACTTTCGCGCGGTGCACTTGTCCGAGGGACGCCGAACCGATGGGTTCGGGTTCGATTTCGAGTTCGTCATAACGCGCGCCGAGCTCTTTGCGGAAAAGCGGCTCCATCGCGCTCCATTTGAGCGGCGGCGAATCCGCTTGCAGGCTTTTCAGAAGTTGATTCGCTTCGGGCGGCAGGAAGTGCTCGCCGTACATCGACAACATTTGGCCGGCCTTCATCAGGCTGCCTTTGAGCTCGCCGAGTTCGCTCGTTAAAAACTTCGCGCGATTCAGCAGAAAGCTCTTCCAGTTTTCGTCTTTTTTGGCGTCCGAGGCAAAAAGGGTCGAGACGCGATGACCGGCCAGGCCCGCGCCCGTATTGAGCGTCATCTTCGCGAGGGACAGTCCACGCGAGAGCGCCGAGGATTTGATTTTCTCTAGTTTTTTGCCGTTACCCTTGCCAGAATCCACGCGGGTCAGCTTAGTCGAAGGTGGCCGCAAAGACAAAGAACTCGCGGTGAAAGGACGTCAAATGACACAGACCCATGTCTTCTGGTTTCGCCGCGACTTGCGTTGGGTCGACAATCGGGGGCTCGCCCGCGCGCAGGCACGGGCGCGGGAGGACGGGGCGAAACTCTTGCCGATCTTCATTTTCGACGCGGACATTCTGGGTGAGTTGCCCGATAAAAACGACGCGCGGGTGAGTTTCATTCACGACCGTGTGCGCGAAATGAAAGACGAGGCGCGCGCCGCGGGTGCGGATCTTTGGGTTTTTCACGGTGACGTCTTGCAAGTGCTGAAAGCTGTGTTTGAAAAGCATCAGGTCGCGGCGCTGACTTTCAATCACGACTATGAGGCAATGCCCATCGCCCGCGACGCCGCGGCCCGAAAGCTTGCGGGTCGTATGAAGATCGAAACCACTTCGTTTAAGGATCAGGTGATCTTCGAGAAAAGCGATATCATGACGGACGCCGGCACGCCCTATACGGTGTTCACTCCCTATAAAAGGAAATGGCTGAAGACGCTGCGGGACGCCGATCTTCGTGCGGAAGCGAACGCGGACTTTAAACTCTTCGTCTCCGGTCCCGCACCCATGCTCCCCACACTCGACCAGATGGGCTTCAAAAAAAATTCCGATATCGCGATTCCCTCCGTAAAATTGTCCGACAAAACCTTGCTCGACTACGCGCAAACTCGCGATCTGCCCGCGCGGGATTCGACGTCGCACCTAGGTCTTCATTTGCGTTTCGGTACGTTGAGCGTGCGCGGTTTGGTCAAACGCGCGCGCGGGAAAAGCGACGTCTGGCTTTCCGAACTGATTTGGCGCGAGTTCTTCATGCAAGTCCTTTTTCATTTTCCCCATGCCGAAAAAAGATCTTTCCGTCCGGACTACGACCGGATCGTGTGGCGCAAAAGTCCCGCGGATTTCAAGACGTGGCGTGAAGGACGGACGGGTTACCCTCTCGTCGACGCGGGGATGCGGGAATTGAACGCCACGGGCTTCATGCACAACCGCGTGCGCATGGTCGTCGCGAGTTTTCTGTGTAAACATCTGCTGCTCTACTGGCGGCAGGGCGAGCGTTACTTCGCCGAAAAACTCCTCGACTATGAACTCGCCAGCAATGTGGGGAATTGGCAGTGGGCGGCCGGGTCGGGCTGCGATGCGGCCCCTTACTTTCGGGTTTTCAATCCCGAGATTCAGCAAAAGAAATTCGATCCGGACTTCGAGTACGTTCGTCGTTGGGTCCCGGAATTTGAAACTCCCGAATACCCGAAGCCGATGATTCCGCACGCCGAGGGACGCGACCGCGCCTTGCGCGCGTATCATCGCGAACTCAAGGGCAAGAAAGGTAAAACCAAATGAAAGTTCTTTTAACCGGAGCCACGGGGCTTGTGGGACAAGAGGTCGGCCAAGCGCTCGTGCGCGCGGGGCATGAGGTGTTCGCGGTCACCCGAAATCGCGCGAAAGCGGAAATCGAACTCGCTTATCCGGCGGTTTTGATCGAGGGCGATCTGGCCACGGCACCCCTCGTGCACGAACGTTTACACGAGGTCGAAGCGGTCATTCATCTGCTGGGCGAAGGCGTCGCCGACGGACGCTGGTCCCCCGAGCGCAAAGCGCGCATCCTGGAGTCCCGTCGCGCCGGCACCCAACATCTTTGGACGTCCTTGCGCGGACGGGCACCGGAGGTCGTCGTTTCGGCCTCGGCGATCGGCTATTACGGCGACCGCGGTGAAGAGTCCCTGACCGAAGACAGCGCGAAGGGGACGGGCTTTTTGGCGGATGTCTGCGATGAGTGGGAGCGCGCGGTGCAGTTTCCCACGGACGCGGTCTTCGCGTCGACGCGCAAACTTTCGCTCCGGATCGGGATGGTGCTCGCGGCCGAGGGCGGCGCGCTCGCGAAACTGATCCCCATCTACCAAACCGGCGCGGGCGGCGTGATCGGTAACGGTCAGGCGTGGATGAGCTGGATTCATCTGCAGGATCTGGTCCGGCTGCTCTTGTGGTCCTTGACCGCGAAGCACGCGAGCGGCGTCGTGAACGCGACGGCGCCGAATCCCGTGCGGAACCGTGAGTTCACCAAAGCCCTCGTCACCGCGCTCGATTCCTTCCAAGGACCACCGGTCCCGAAGCTCGCGCTCAAAGCGCTTTACGGAGAAATGAGCGAAGTCGTCTTGGCCTCGCAAAAAGTGACGGAGTCCCGCGCCGCCGCCTTGGGATTTACGTTTCAGTATCAAGACATCCTTTCGGCGTTGACGGAGGTCTGCCAATTTCACCGCGGCGGTTACCAGGTGCTGACGCAATCGCAGTACCTTCCCTACACGAAGGAAGCGGTCTTTCCGTTCTTCGCCGCCGCCGAAAATCTCGAGAAAATCACGCCGCCGCTTTTGAACTTCGCGGTGAAAACGAAGTCGACGGAAGCGATGGGGGCGGGGACGCTGATCGACTACGTGCTCAAGATTCGCGGCGTGCCCGCCAAGTGGCGTACGTTGATCGAAGACTGGAATCCGCCCCACGAGTTCGTCGATACCCAGCTCAAAGGCCCGTACAAATACTGGCACCATCGCCACCGGTTCGAAGACCTGGGAACGGGTGTCTTGATGCGGGACCGGGTCCGGTACAAACTCCCGCTGGGCCTTCTGGGCCAGGTCGTGGCGGGGAGTTTCGTGCGTGGGGATGTCGAAAAGATTTTCGCTTTCCGGCGAAAGTACCTCCATGATCATGCGGCGGGGATTTTTGGCCGATAAGTTCCTCGTGAAAGTCGTCGCGGAGATTCCTTACCAGGACCGAATTGAAGGCGAAAAAACGGACGCGGGTTGGCGGCTGAAGGCCGTGGGCTGCGCGCGTCTTTTGGCCGAGGTGCGCGCGCTCGCGGCAATTTCGAACGATCCGTCGACCTGGGCTTTACCCGAGACGACCGATCACGTGGGGCTCCTTTTGCGGGAGTTCATCCTGAAAACTCAAGGCGCGTGGGCTTATCCCTACGCGGACGAAGAGCTGTGTCACTGCCGGAACGTGCCGACCGCGGTCGTCGATCGCGCGATCATGAACGGCGCGCATACGGGGCCGCAGGTGTCGCGACTGACGAATGCCAGCACGAGCTGCGGCACGTGTCGCCCGGATGTCGAATGCATCATCAAGTACCGCAAGACGGGTTGTCTGGCGGCCGCGAAAAAAGCCGCCTAAGTCTCGTCGGATTCCGGAGTCGAAGTGCCTGGCGCGGGAGCTTTGCCCGTGAGGTCTTCCACGATTTTTTCGGGAAAGGTTCCCGTTTCCAGATAGTGTTTCAGCATCGGGGCCAGTTTGCGGCGGCAGCTGCCTCCGCAAGGGCCGACGCCGGCCGTGGTCGCGTCGAAAATTTCGTTCAGCGTGTGACAGCCGTCGACGATGGCTTTTTCGATGGTCTCGCGCGTGACGTTGTTGCAGCGGCAAATGATCTGCTGGCGACGCTTCGAATGCGGTGCGGACATAAGCGTCTCCTGATCGAGGTCGGAGGATCTCAGGAGCCGGTCAGGCGCGGTTTCGGAAGCGCGCCGACGAGGTTTTGGACAACCTTATCGCGCAGTTCATCGAAATCGCCGCGGTAGTTGGCGCCGGCCGCGAACATGTGTCCGCCTCCGCCCAAACTTTCCGCGAGCCCCAGCACCGGGAGTTGCCCTTTGCTGCGCAGGCTGACCTTGTAGACGCGGCGGTCGTGCAGATCCTCACGGAAAATCACGCCCGCCTCGAGAGTCTCGATGGTCATGATCATGTCGATCAGATCGCGTGACTCGTCCGTCTCTAGACCGTAGTAGGCGAGATCCGCGTCGCGAATTTTCAAAACCGCGACCCGGCCTTCCCCAAAGTATTCAATTTGTCCGAGCGCTTTGGCAAGGAACGCCATCTTCTGCACGGTTTGATTGCCGAACAAATGGCGGTGAACCTCTTCCGGATCGATATCGTAACGTAACAGTTCCGCGGCGATCAGGTGCGAGTTCGGGGAATTGCGAATGAAGCGATAGAGTTGCGTGTCGAACGTGATGCTCGTGTACAGGCAGCGCGCGATGTCGCGATCGAGCGGAATGCCGAGCTGCTGAATCAGCTGAAACGCCATCTCGCCGGTGGAGGCCGCGAGCGTGTCGATGACCGATTCGGCCGAGGGCTTGGGGCCTTGCTCGAGAATCGGATGGTGATCGATGAACACGACCTTCGCGCCCTGTTGCGTGCAGGCGCTGAAGAGCGGCTCAACCAGGCGTTCGTCGTTCGTATCGAAAATCAACGTGAGGTCGACGTCGTTCGGGATCGTCGGGTTCTCGTCGAAGTATTGAATCCAATGATCGGGTTGCAGGAAGCGGTACTTACGAGGAGTCGCATCGAGGTTGATGACCTGAACTTTTTTCCCGATTTTGCGAAGCGCGAAGAAGAGCGCCATTTCGGCGCCGAGACCGTCACCGTCGCAATGACGATGGGTCGACAGCACGATGGATTTCGCCGCTTTGATGATGTTCGCGAGCTGAATCACGGATGTCGTTCCTCCACCCTTTAAGATTCGGCTTTCTTGGCTAAAACGTTGAGGAAAAACCCCTCCACCGGACCCGTGATTTAGCCTTAAAACCCGGTCTAGGTGCTGTGCGTCAGTTGCTTCAGATCAAGAATATTGCTAGGGTGCTGGACTTTCTAAGGCCAACTTAAGGCCAGTTCGTGTTTCTGATGGTTTTCCGATGAACCCGGAGGTTCTCAAATGAGTACAGGTGCCGACAAAATGCCGATGACCGCGAATGGGAAGGCCATGCTCGAATCGGAACTCAAAAAGCTCCTGCTCGAAGAACGCCCCACCGTGATCAAAGCGATCGAAGAGGCGCGCGCGCACGGCGACATCTCGGAAAACGCCGATTACGACGCCGCGAAAGAACGCCAAGGGATGATCGAAGGCCGCATTGGTGAAATCCAAGCGAAAATCGCATCGGCGGAAGTCATCAATCCCGCGGACATCAAATCCGAAGTCATCGTTTTCGGCGCGACCGTTGAGCTCATCGACCTCGATGACGATGCGAAGCACACCTATATGATCGTCGGCGTCGACGAAGCCGACGTGAAAGCGGGCAAAATTTCGATTCTGTCGCCCATCGCGCGGGCGCTCATCGGCCGCAAGGCCGGCGAAACCGTCGCGGTGCAAAGCCCCAAAGGCGAGCGCGAATACGAAATCCAAAGTTTCCTGTTCAAGTAAGCGTTCACGCGCTTAAGATCTGTTCCTATGAGTGATGTTGCCGATCAGCCAGGACTTCGACGCAGTTTTTTCGCGATCGCCCTGGCCGTCATTCTGGGATTTTTGCTCAAGGCCGCTTTCAACGAAGAGGCCTTGAGCGCGCAAGTGCGTAAGGCCGCGGCCAACGTTCACGCCAAAACGCTCATCGATTTCGAGTCCGCCGACCTCTCCTTGGCTGACGGTCCTTTTCCGGAATTCGCCATCGTCGTCACGAACGTCAAAGTGCAAAGCGAAGAGCTCTGCTGGCTTTCGCCCGTCGCGGTGGTCGATGAACTGCGTCTGCCGCTGAATCTCTGGAAACTTCTGCGGGGTGAGGTCGAGATCACCGAAGTGAAACTCGGTGACGTCAATCTGCAGCTGCGCACGACGCCCGAAGCCTGCCGCGAGCAGCAAAAAACGGTTGCGGGGGGGGCTGTGCCGCCTGCGCCCAGTGCGCCCGCGCCGACGAGTGAGGAAGCCCCGCTGTTCGAACCGCCCGATTCGCGCGGACCGATCTCGCGTATCTCGGTCCGGTCGCTCCAAGTGCAGTATCTGCCCGTGCCCTTCACCGATTTCGAAATCGATCGCTTGAGCATCGACCGCCTGAGTGAAACGCCGCTGAGTTTGCGCACGGTGGGTGAGTTGAATTTGGGCGGCGCCACGCTTTCGGGCGACTACTCGTCGAAGGCGCGTTTCCAGATCGATTACCGGCACCCGGGATTGACGCTGAATTTGACGGGCACCTGGCGCGAAGGCACCTACGCGCTGAAGGTGGATTCGGACGTCGAAAAGAAAGAGCTCGATCTCGCGGGACGAATCGATCACCTGCCGCTGTCGCAGATCTTACCGTTCTTGAAGAAGTACAACGTCCTGCGCGGGGAGTACGACGGTCGTCAGGTCTGGTTGAATCTGCGTTTCAAGTCGCCGGGCCGCACGCGCTGGATGGACGGCGTGCCTTTGCAGGTCGAGCGTCTGAGTTTTGAGGGCGACTTGGGCGAGATCGAAGGCGGGGGTTTTCATATCCGCCGCTGGAATCCCCTGGAGTTTTCGAATACCGAAATCACCTTGCGAAATCTGCAAATCGAAAAGCTGCTGCGTTTGTTCGGGCGCACGGAACTGCCGAAAAGCGTCGGTGCCTTGGGCGAGCTGAACGGCGTGTTGAAACTCGAAGGCGCACGTCGCATGAGTCTGAGCGGCGAGTATTCGGGGCTGGAACTCATCTTCTCGAACCGGGGTGAGCGCAAATCCCAAGTCATCAGTCTGATGACCGGGGTTTGGAACTACGACCAGGGCCGCTGGTCGCTGACGATCCCGAGCATCCGTCCCTACGAGGGGCTTTTCCTGGGCGAGGTTTTCGTCGAAGGCAATGAGGACGCCGAGCAGCTGCGGGCACGCGTGCACATCGACGAAATGCATCTGGGACCGGAAGTGCAGTCGCTCATGTCGGGAGGCGGAAGTCTGGGCCGCTGGGCCGCCGACGTCGAGGCCGCCTGGAACAAGGGCCGCGTGGAAAGCTTGCGTGGACAGATCCTGGCGCAGGACTTGAGCGTGGACGGCGTGAACATCGCGCGGCTGCGTTCGAACGTGCAGCGACTGAAGGACGGAAACCTCAATTTGGAAGTGCGCGCGTCCGATCTGGGCATCGAGCCGACGTCGCCGGCGCGGGCGGTTTTGCGTCCCTTGATTCCCGTGGCGCTGCGGACGGACCCGTCGCTTGCGGGGGCGTGGATGAGCGAACAATTGCATATCGTTTTTGACGTGAAAGAAAACGACTCGCTGAGCTGGAAACTGCGCCCCTTGGTCTTCAAGGGTTGGCAGTTACGTTCAGAGGGCGGATGGAATCCTGCGGGTGACGTGCGCGGGGCGGTGAATGTCCGCTTCCGCGATCGCGACTCGCGTTGGCGGGTGGAGGGCTTGCGTGATGCCCCAGTCTTTGTTGAAGAAAAATGATTTCATCAATTTCGGCCGTGATCTGCTGGGCGGCGCGCGGCGTTTCGTCCAGCACGTCGAGCCCTTCCGGCTGCGTTGGATCACCGAGCGCATTCAGGTCGTGCGTTGGCCGCGCGGGGCTTACCGTCTTCCCGAGTGGCAAGCGCACCGTGGCTACTGGAAAGAGGGCGCGCCCCAAAATACGCTCGAGTCGCTGATCGCGGCGCGCGCGGCGGGCGCCCCCATGGCGGAGTTCGACGTGCGCCTGACGAAGGATCGGGTCGTCGTTTTGTTCCACGACCCGGATCTCGAGGTCGTGGGCCGTAAAGAGCTGCGCGTACGTGAGCTCACCTACCGCGAGCTGAAAGCGGAAGTCGCGGGCCGCTTCCGGCTCACGACGCTGAAAGAGGTTCTGCAGTCCCCGGACGTGCCGGAGCTTTTGAACATCGAGCTGAAAAGCGAAGAGGTCCTGAACGATCCCCTGGAGCGCGCGGTCGCGAAGGTCGTCGACGAGTGCGGTGCCGCGGGACGGATTCTTTTTTCGAGTTTCAATCCGGCGTCGATCTGGAAAATTTCGAATCTGCTGCCGGGAGTGCCGCGGGCTTTTCTGATCAGCCCCGACATGGAGGAAAGGTCGCTCCGCGAGATGTGGTTCGCGCCTTTTCTAAAGATTCACATGGTGAACTTGGATAAGGTCATGGTGACCGAAAGTTCGATGCGCACCTGGAAACGTCTGGGCGTTCCGGTGGCCGTGTGGACCGCCGCGACGGAGGCCGAGATCGAGCATTACCTCAACCTCGGCGTCGCTTCGGTGATTACTGATGTACTCCCCCGAAGGAAGACATCGCCTCAACCGGAATCGGCTCCGGAAGTTCCATCCCGTCATTGAACAGAATGGCTTTCTGCGCGCGCGAAGCGATTTGCGCTTTCACGTTCGCCTTCACCTTCTTCGTGCGGGGCGTTTCGACCGTGGAGTCCTTGGGCTCGCGCTTTTCGGTTTGGTTGCGCGAAGCCGAATCGAATTTCGGCGCCTTGCGGATCAGCTGATCGCGGGGCTGAATTTCGTCGGTCATATCGTTCAAGATCGCGTTTTTCATCAGATCCGAGTCGGACTCGGACTGTTCGCGCTCGAAGGATTTTGAGTCTTCGGTGGCGGGAACGATCTCTTGTTTGGCATCGTCTTTTTTACCCGAAACGCGTCCCAGTTCCTTCTCGTATTCCGCTTTGATGGCGGCGAGCTTTTCCTGATAGTCGCGACGGATCGATTCCACTTCGCCGGTCTTCGATTCGCTCATGCACGAACGAAACGCCAGGTTCGCGGACTCTTTCGCTTTCACGCGGCAAAGCGCGGTCATGGCGTCCGTACGGGGCGCTGTCGATTGCGACTGCGCTTGCGCGCTCGCCACCACGAGCATCAGTCCCGCGATCAGCCCGGTTTTGAAAGATAAGGATTTCACATTCACCCCTTTAAAAACTCATTACGGAGCTTTCGCGGGAGACATTCCGAAATCCGTGCCAGGCGGGAATCCCAAAGGAGTGGGCAGGGGTGGGCGCAAAGCCACGGCCGCCCTATCCGATTTTCAAGACTGTTCCGTATTTTGACAGCCGAAAGGTCGCTTTTGGCTATTTGAAGCGAGAGTAGGCGTAGTAGCAGCCACCCGCCATGGCGAGACAGATGACGGCCAAGAAGGGAAGTATGAAATAGGCGGCCAATCCCGCAAACGGGTTTGATTTGAGCAGAAGGATCCAAAAGCCATAAAGCCCCCAAATCATCAGGGCCCACAGGATCGTGCCGGTGAGAAAGGCCCGTGCTTTGACCTCGTCGAGATCAAGGTCCGCCGAAGCAACGAAAAGGTGGGTGCCGATCCAGGCTCCGAAAAAGATAACGGGCAGCAAGAGGGGGAGTGAGGAATGAGAGTCCAAGTGAAGTGCGACGGCCGAGAATACAAAAATCAAAGTCGTCATGATGGCGGAAAAGAATCCCGTAACCAAACCGATCAAAAGTCGTATAGCCATAACTCAGGGTCACGCCTTTGCAAACGGAAGGGAAGCTCTATTTCCGCAAAGCTTTCGCGCGAGTCTCATGTATACTTCCCCATATGATGACATTATTTCCTGAAGCGGAAGTCGCTTGGCGGACCCGGATCGCGGACGTCTACAACTCGGGGGACTGTGAAGCGGCGGTGAGGCTGGCGGATGAGTTCCTGCGCGAGTACCCGAATGCGCCCTTGGCCCGCTACTGCGTGGCCGTGATGCGCGGGGATTTTTCCTATGATTCGCGGCACTCCGTGGAAGAGGCCTCGCGGCTGAAACAGATCGCGATCTCGGGGGTGCGGGCCTTGCTGGAAGATCCGCAATTTGGCGAGTGGCCCTTGCAGTTCCAGCACCGCGTTCGCAACGAACACTACTTCTTCAACGAGATGTCCGAAGAACAGTATCAGTTGGGGCTTGAACGTATCGCCCTCGGTGAAGAGGGCGACTATCCGGCCTGTGTCGGAGCTTCCGGGATGGCCCTGCGTTTACTCAAAGCGGGCGACGTAGAGGCGGCGACGTCCTGGGCGCGCAAATCGATTCAACACTTCGCCGAGTTCGAGAAGAAAAATCCCACTTGGTACAACATCAACCATTTCGGCGCACAGTCGGCGGCCTGCCTTGGCGAATACGAGATCGCGGAGCGGATCTTCCGTGCGATGTTCGGCAAAATGAAAAAGCCGGTGGATGAGAAAGAACTCGAGTCCTTCCGCCGCTCTTGCGAGGAAATCAAAGCCCTTCGGGGTTGAGCGAAAGGTAAGAAGATATCTTTTTGGCGTTAACGGAACGTTTTATCCGCTGCGGTCAATGAGTAAGTAAACAAGGGCGTCCGCCATTATTAAACGATATCTCAGAAGAACACGTCGCCCCTAAGTTCTTGTGAAGAGCTTAAGTTCAGAGCGAGAAACCCGAGATTGATACTCATGAAGCTAAAGAAGAGTCTTGGCGAAACTCGAGATGTTCCCAGTGGCCGGGCGATTTCCATTCGGCAACCCTATGTTGAAGAAATTTTGACGGGTAAAAAGAAGTACGAGTTTAGATCGAGGGCCACTCATATCCGGGGAAGGGTGTACCTCTATGCCTCCGGAAAGTTCGCCGAAGGCTATGAGGATAACTCCCTCCCGCGCGGAACCATCGTAGGTTCAGTTGAAATTGTTGGCTGCAAGTTTTTCCCCTCGCGGAGGGTATTCGGATACGAACTCAAGCATCCCAAGAGATATACCGCGACCCGCGTTCCGGACAATCAGGCGCAGCCTTGCTTTTTCTTTCCATTCGGTCCTTCTCGGAAGCCGAGGAAAGATCCGTCCTTGGTAAAAAAGAAGGCCCCGCTTAAGGGTAAGCTTTACCCAAAGCCGATCCTCGCAAACTTTCTGGGTGAAATTCCTCGTACGCTCTCGGGTTTTGAACGCGAATTTGAAAACTACCTAAAGAAAAAACGACTTATCGTCACATCGAATCCTACGGTTTCGAGAGCGGACAAGGCTCTGAAGAGGCTTTTATCTAAAGACCGCTTTTCGATTTTAGAAATTCCGACGCTTGTAAGGAAGAACGTCTCTCGCAAACCTCAAAAGTGAGAATGGACATCTCCTTTTCCTCCACTTCCGAATCGGAAGTGGATCCAGATTGAAAATCGGAAAGCTTACTTCCGCAGGGTCTTCGGATCGATCGCGTCCTGCAGGCCGTCGCCCAGATAGTTGAAGCTGATCGTTGTCATCAGGATCAGGAAGCCGGGGATCATGACCAGGAACGGCGAATCTAGCATGATTTCCAACGCGTTGAACATCATGTTCCCCCAGGAGGGGGTCGGTTGCTGGATGCCCAGACCCAGGAAGCTCAAAGCCGCCTCGGTTTGGATCGACGAGCCCACGCCCAAGGTCACCGAGACCAGAAGCGGTGCGATCGTGTTCGGGAACAAGTGACGGAAGATGATCTTGCGATCGGTCGCGCCCAGAGTTTTCGCGGCGAGGATGAACTCGCGCTCTTTCAACGACAAGACCGATGCGCGCACCAAACGTGCGACCTGCATCCACGAGAAAAGCACCAGGATGAAGACGAGCTTCACGATGGATTCGTTGGACGGATTCGCGATGTAGCCCAGGAAGGGGACCGCCTCGGTGAGCTTTTCGATCGAGACCGCCGAAACCACGATCAGGACCGGCAGCTGCGGTAGCGACAAGAGCGAGTCGGTGAAGCGCATGAGTAGAACGTCGATCCAGCCGCCGTAGTAACCCGCGACCGAGCCGATCAAAAGCCCGATGAAGGCCGAAACCAGCGCGACCATGATCCCCACGCCGATGGACACGCGCGCGCCGTAAACCAAACGGATGAAGACATCGCGGCCGAGCTCGTCGGTGCCGAAGACGTGGTAGGTTTCGAAATTCGACACCAGGTCGCGGAACGAGGAAGCGCCGTCGACCTTCAGCTCTTTGACCGCTTTGGTCAGATCGTCGCCGGTTTTCTGCGCGAGATCGTAAAGCGCGTCCTCGGGACGGACGGGCGTGACGAGTTGCTTTTCGATGGCCTCGTTTTGCAAAGCCGTGGATAGCTCGGGGTACATCAAGATGAAACGCTCGATGGCGATCTCGCGCTGTGAGGACGACGCCGTCGTTGTCGAGAACGGCGGCAGGTAGCGGTGCAGGGCGTTTTGCGCCATGGGGTCGAGCTTCGTGAAGTGACCGATCGCGGGCGCCAAAAGCGCGATGACGATGAAAGCGATGATGACGAATAAACCCGCGACGGCCATCCGGTGCACCAGGAATTTCTCCCAGATGATGGAGCCCAGGGACTGAACTTTTTCGGCCGCTTCGATCTGGCGGCGCGAAATCGTCGAGTCCTCCGGTAAAGTACGCTGTTCGCTCGAGGTGATCTCACTCACGTTCGGTTTCACTTTCCCTGAAGGTTGTCGCCGTTTAGCGGAAGCTGATTCGTGGGTCTGCAAATCCATACAGTATGTCCGCGATGAGGTTAAAGATCAGCACCATCGACACCGAGATCATGAAGCTGACCATGGCGACGTTAAAATCGTTTCCGAGAATGGACTCGTACACCAGACGGCCCACGCCCTGGTACGAGAAGACGGTTTCGGTGATCGTCGCGCCCGAAAAGACCGACGAGATCGAAAGCGCGAGGATCGTGATCAAGGGCAGAAGGGCGTTACGGAATGCATGGCCCCAGACGACGCGGTTCCGGGCCAGGCCCTTCGCGCGCGCGGTGCGAACATAATCGTTGCGCAGACTTTCCAGCATCGCCGAGCGCGTGAAACGGAGGAACACGCCGATCTGCAGATAAGCGAGCGTCATCACCGGCAACACCAGATAGTAGCCGCGATCCGCGATCGTCCCCCAGAAGCCGAACTCTTGACCGATGGTGTAGGTCTGCCCCGCCGGCAGCCAGCGCAGGTTCACGGCGAAAACCAGAATCAGCATCATCCCCAACCAGAAGGAGGGGGCGCTGACGCCGGTGAACGCGAAGAGGTTCGCCACGTAGTCAAATTTCGAGTTCGGGCGCAGCGCCGTCATGACCCCCAAAGGCACGGCGACAATCACCGCGACGAGGAGCGCGGCGAAGGACAGGACGAACGTATTCCACAAACGCGGGCCCATGATTTCCGAAACCGGCACGCGGTAGGTTCGCGAATAACCCAAATCACCCGAAGCGATGGTCGTCACCCAGTTCCAGTAACGTTCGTAGGCGGGCTTATCCAAACCGTACATATCGCGCAGGCGCGCGACGTCCGCCGAAGTGATCTTCGGATTGGACTGGATCATCAATTCCACCGGGTCGCCCGGCATCAGCGTCATCAAATAGAAGCAGAAGTACGACAGCATGATGATGACGATGAAGGTCTGCAGCAGGCGTCGCAGAATATAATTGGTCATGTGCCTTGGTCCTTCCCCAAAAACTCAAGCGAAGGCGCGCGTGCGGCGCGCCCTCAATGAATCTTCGCTTACTTGATTTCCCAGTTCTCGACTTCGTTGGTCTCCGAGAATTGGTGACCCGCGAGGCGGAAGTTCTGGATTCCTTTCGGCGTCACGGCGACGTCCGAGCGGTAGTAAAGCGGAATCACCGGCACTTCGTCGGTGTAGGCCTTCACGATCGTGTGGGCGAGCTCAACGCGCTTTTTCGCGTCGAATTCGGTGTCGAGGGCGTCGATCGCCGTGTCGACCTCTTTGTTCACCCAACCGGGATTGTTCTGTCCCGACCAGCCGTTCTTCTCCGACGGGATCGAAGCGCTGTGCAGGGTCGAACGGGGAGTCGACTCGGGCGAAGAAACCCACGCGTACATCGCGAGCGCGGGGAACTTACGCTTTTTCATCGTCTCGCCGAAGTAAACCTTCGCGGGTTCGTTTTTGATGATCATTTCGACGCCCGCGTCTTTCCACTGCTGTTGCAGGAAGGTCTGCACGGTTTCGCGGGTTTTGTTGCCCGCGGTCGTCATGAACACGAACGAGAGTTTCTTGCCGTCTTTGTAACGGAAGCCATCCGCCGCGTTCATTTTCCAGCCCGCTTCGTCCAGAAGGCGACCGGCTTCCCGGCGCGAGTAGGGGTAAAGCGTGATCTTCTTGGGATCGGCGGTGAACCAGGGATCGATGGGCGCCATATTGTGGACGGCGGCCGTCTGGCGACCGTCGAACAAAGCCTTCACCAGTTCGTCGCGGTTGATCGCGTGGACCAGCGCTTTGCGGACTTTCAGGTCTTTCAGGATCGGGTTTCCCAGATTCAGGTCGATGTGTTCGTAAGTGATCGAGGGTTTGAACTGCACGTCGAAGGGCAGTTTTTCCGACTTCACTTTTTTGTCGAAGGCCACGGCTTGGTCAAACGCCATGCCCAGGGTTCCGATGGTGTCGATTTCACCCGTGCGCAGATTCGCCTCGAGCGTTCCGGTGTTCGGGATCAAACGCACGATGATCTTTTGGATCTTGGGCGCGGTTCCGTAGAACTCGGGGTTCGGCACGAAAGTGACGTGCGAGCCGAGCTTCACTTCCGCGATCTGGTAAGGACCGTTGTACAGGCCTTTCGCGGTGGGGTTTTTGGTGTAGCTCGAGTTCTTCTCGTAACCTTCTTTCGCCTTACCGTACTTGGTGAAGACGGGCTCTTCCATGTGTTTGGGAAGGGGGAAGAAACGCGCGAGCTGGTAGAAGTCCCAACGCGCCTTCTCGTAAGTGAAGGTGCACTTCTTGGGGTTCGCCTTGTCGACTTCGATTTTTTCGACTTGGGTGTAGGTCTCTTTTTCACCGATCGAAACGTTCGGCGAAGAGGCGACCGTGCGCGCGAAATTGAAATCTTCGCAGATCACGGGCTTGCCATCCGACCATTTCGCGTTCTCGAGGATTTCCCAAGTCGCGATGATCTTCTTTTTGTCGGCGCTCAGCTTCGCTTGGCCGTTCTCCAAAGAGGGGATGGATTTCGCCAGCTGCGGAACCCATTTACCATCGGGCGACAGGGTCACCAGCGTACGGCCGACCATCGAGTACATGTAGGATGTCGCCGACATGGTCATGATGAGCGGGTTCAAGTTTTCGAACTCTTGCGAGATACCGATCTTCAGCTCTTTATTGCTGACCGCCGCTTGGGCCGTCAGTGCGGAAAGCAGGGTTCCCGCCAAGATCATTTTCCAAGTTTTCATAAACTCTTCCTCCTACGCGCTCGGGCGTGGGTTCGGGTTCAAGGTCTTCTCGTTCAAAAAACAAGCGGCCGCATGGGGAAGCCCCACGGTCGGCGGAAGACCCGCCGAGGTCCGGAAACCTTCCGCATCCACGAGCGGGCTTGCATCCCGACCCACATCGACGAGCGCGGGGCGTTCCACTTTGCAGCGGTCCATCACGTGCGGGCAGCGCGGGTGGAAGTGGCAGCCCGTCGGCGGATTCAAAGGACTGGGCACTTCGCCTTTCAGCGAGCGCGAGAACTTCTTTTTCCCTTCGCCGATGCGCGGGATCGCGCGGATGAGCGCCTGGGTGTAGGGATGCTTCGGGTTGCGGAACAGCTCTTCGCGGTCCGCAAGCTCCACGATCTTACCGAGATACATGACGGCGATGCGGTCGCAGACGTGCTCGATGACCGACAGATCGTGCGAGATGAACAGATACGTCAGCCCGAATTTCTGCTGCAGTTCTTTCATCAGGTTCAGGATCTGCGCCTGGATGGACACATCGAGTGCCGAGACGGGCTCGTCGCAGATGATGAGCTGGGGTTCCAGGGCGAGCGCGCGCGCGATGCAGATGCGTTGCTTTTGTCCGCCCGAGAATTCGTGCGGATAGCGGTTCGCGTGGTAGGCCTTCAGGCCCACCGTTTCCAGCAGCGAGCGGACTTTGGCTTTGCGCTGTTCGGAATTCAAAATGCCGTGGATGTCGAAAGGCTCGGCCAGAATCTGGGCGACCGTCATGCGCGGGTCGAGCGCCGCCATCGGATCTTGGAAGATCATCTGGACGTCCCGGCGCATCTGCCGCAGATCTTTCCCACCCACTTTCAGGAAATCGCGCCCCTGAAATTTCACTTCGCCCGAGGTGGGCTCGTACAGACGGATGATCGCGCGACCGAGCGTCGATTTGCCGCAACCGGATTCGCCGACCAGGCCTAGGGTTTCCCCGCGGCGCAGATCGAAGGTGATGTCGTCCACCGCGCGCACGTCGTTGACGTGACGAAGCAGCAGACCTTTACGGACCGGGAAGTATTTTTTTAAGTTCCGCACCTCAAGAAGAGGCGCCGATTCGTTCATCATCGTCTTCTCCTTCTAGAGCGGGTGGTAACAAGCGACCGAGTGGCCGGGTTTCACTTCCATGAGCGGCGGGGGCGCCACCGCGCAATCCGACTTCACCCGCGGGCAGCGGTTTTGGAACGGGCAGCCCTTGGGGATTTCATGCGGTGCCGGCACCGAGCCTTCGATCGTGCGCAGCTTGTCGGTGCGCTGACCCAGCTTCGGCCGCGCGGCGATCAGCGCTTCGGTGTAGGGGTGCTTCGGATTCAGGAACAGCTCTTGGGCATCCGCGACCTCGCAGGTGAGTCCGCCGTACATGACCATGATCCGATCTGAAATTTCCGAGATGACGCCGAGATCGTGCGTGATGAACTGCACGGCCATGTTGAATTTCGACTGCACGTCCTGGATCAATTCTAGAATTTGCGCCTGGATGGTGACGTCGAGCGCGGTCGTCGGCTCATCGGCGATCAGAAACTTCGGATCGCAGCTGAGCGCCATGGCGATCATCGCGCGCTGGCGCATTCCGCCCGACAGCTGGTGCGGGTACGAGTTATAACGATCCGCGGGCGAGGGGATGCCGACGAGTTTCAGCATCTCGATGGAACGCTCGCGCGCTTCCTTCGCCGAGCATTTGCGGTGACGCAGCACCTGCTCGTCGATTTGGCGACCGATGGTCAGAACGGGGTTCAGCGCGGTCATGGGCTCTTGGAAGATCATGGCCATTTCGCCGCCACGAACGTCCTCGACGCCTTTTTCGGTCATCTCAAAAAGATTTTTGCCATTCAAGATGGCGGCGCCGCGCGTGATGCGGCCGGGCTTTTCAATCAAACGCATCAAGGACAACGAGGTTACGGATTTCCCGCAACCGGATTCGCCGACGATCCCCAGGGTTTCCCCTTGGTGGATTTTGTACGAGACCCCGCGCACGGCGCGGAAGTCCCCGAGCTTCGTCGGAAATGTCGTCTCTAGATTTTGGACCTCGATCACCGGACCCAAAAGCTCCCCCCATCCAAAAAACAGGGTTTAGTTCTTGCGGGTCGGAAGTCGGATGTCAAAGATTCATCAATTGGATTTCATCTGGGCACGCTCACCTAGGTGAGCGGTTTTGTTGCTTCTTTTGATAAGGTCCGCGTCAGAGCCTTGGATGAGGCCGCAATCGAGGCGGCGACGGAAGCGCTGACCATTTCAGCAAGTTTCTCCGAGAGCGGAAGCTTCTGCTTGTGCTTCACTTCGAGGATCTGCTTTTTCTCGGCCAGTTTTTCGAACAGATAGTCATCCGAAGTTTTTATGGCATCAATCAATCCCAGCTGCAGGGCGCGCTCGCCATACCAGTATTCGCCCGTGGCGACCTCCTCCAGTCGGAGATTGGGGCGATAGCGATGCACGAAATCCTTGAATTGAACGTGAGTTTCCTCGAGTTGCTCTTTGAATTTCGCCTCGCCGGCAGGAGTGATCTCGCCGAAGATGCTGACCGTGCGTTTGAACTCGCCCGCCGTGTACTCTTTGTATTCGATGTCGTGGCGTTTTAAGAGTCGGTTAAAATTGGGAACCTGAGCCACCACGCCGATGGATCCCAGGATCGCGAACGGGGCCGCCAAAATCTGATGCGAGGTGACAGCCATCAGATAACCACCCGAGGCCGCCACCTGATCGACACAGCTTGTTACTTTCACACCGCGATCCCGCAGACGCAAGAGTTGCGCGGCCGCGAGGCCGTAACCCGAAACCATGCCGCCGGGGGATTCCAAAACAATGACCGCTTCGTCCTGGGGACCCGCGACCTGAATGACCGCGTTGATCTCTTCACGAAGTGAATCGACCTGATTGGCCTTCACGTCACCGTCGAAACGAAAAACGAAAACCCGTCCCTGAGGTTCGGGCTCGGGCAATTTGCTTTCGGCTTTCTTCTCTTTTTTGAGGCGTTTTTTCTCGGCTTTGAGTTCGTCCTTATCGAGAACGAAGGAGTTCATGAAGAACTTCAGGTCCTTCCACTTTTCGTCGAGCGCGGTGACCTCGAGATCGGAACTCGCGGAACCCCGAGCGATCATCATCGCCAAAAGCACGATGAGGCCGGCGATGACCAGAAAGATGATGAGGGCTTGGGCCGCAAAAATCAGAACTTCACTCATGGAACCCCTCCAAAGGACCTGTCACCCTAACTGAGGCGGCGGCCCAAGGTCGAGTCCTTTCCACCTGGAACCGGCGCAGTTGGTGTCTTGCGGCGGCGGTCTTGGTAGAATTCAGGGGAGCCTATGCTTCACCGCCCGCCTCTGTGGTTTTTCAGCCTAATTTTTTTCGCGCTTCCCGCGCTGTCTGATCGCGTCGTCAGTTCGCGCGAGGATCTTGTGCGTTTGCAGGGGTGGGACGCGCATCAACGTCAGATCAAAGACTTCGATTCCCAGCGCCAGAAAGACGTCGGTGAAGTCGCGAAGTCGCGTCACGCCTGGGAGAAAGAAAGAGACGAAGACCTCGTCGAGTACCGCGCCTGGAAGAAGAAGCAAAAAGCCGCCATGGGTGAGGATGGTCCCGAGTACCAAGAATATTTGCGTCTGCAAGCCGAAGAGGTGAAGCGGCAAGAACGTTTGCGCGACACCTACCTCGCGGAACGAAACGACATTCGCCACAACTTCTCGGCGACCGTGAAAGTGACCGAACTCGAAGAGTTGGGGATCGCGCACGATCCCGAACGGGTTGAGTGGCACAAACGAAACATCCTCGCGGAAAAAGGGAAGGGATCGGGTTCGTCGGGGGGACGCTCGAGTTCACCGTCGCGTCCGAGCTTTCCGTCGAACTCGGGGAACGACTTCATTCCGCCAGAGTTTGATTCTCCGCCGCCGCCTCCGCCCTCGGTGCCGCCGCCGCCGGAGTTCTTCGAGCCCGACATTCCGCCGCCGCCCCCGCCGCCTCCGCCGGATGGTGGATTTGACGTGCCTCCGCCGCCGCCCGCCATCGATGAAGGGGCGCCGCCGCCGATCTTTGATGACGAGTTCTAACGAACCATTTCTTGAAGTGTGAGCCCGGTTGCGCGGCTCATCCCGCGGAACAGATACACCATGATGCCGATAAGCATCGCCATGGACGGGATCATGATCACGATGAAGCTCGTGCCCGTCATCTCGGCAATTTGTTGGTTCAGGATCGTGGCTTTTTCCGGATCCGGTAACAGCGGATCGATGGGCAGAAAGATCTTCTGCGCCAGGAAGAAGTTCAGGATCGCGCTGATCAAAAAAGATCCGGCCAGAAGCCAGGTCGACTTGCGGAGCAGCGCCAGGAAGTCGTGCTCGCGGCCGAGTTCACGCAGCTTCTGCTCGATCAGCTCCCATTTCATGGCCTGCGGATTGACGACCAGGGTTTGGATGAGCGGCTTTTTCGTCAAGGCCGAGCCCGCGACGAACACCCCGATGATCAGCGGGAAGACGGCTTCCTTGACCGCGAACCAGAAGCCACCCAAGCCGGAAACGGCCAGTCCCCCGGTCAGCGACACGTTCAAAAGACCCACGATCGAAAAGACGTTCACTTTGCGACGTTGCAGAAGATCGTAAACGCCGTAGCCGATGGGAAAAAGCAGCGCGATCAGGAGCGCCTGCACGGGCGTCATCCACTCGCCGCCCTTATTCAGAATGAAAATCGGCAGGACGATATTGAACAGAAGGTTCAAGAAAGCATTTTCAGGTTTCGCGTCGGGCGGCCGGATTTCATTCATCGCGGCGTGAGCATCCGTCGGAAGCGGCAATGTGTCAACCAGTGAGTCAGCCGATGGCTCAGCCATTATGTAAGCCGATGGCTTAACTGCGATCGTCGCCGTTGAACGAGCAGATGAGTCCACCGTTGCCGAGTTTGTTGAAGACCTCTTTGCGGTCTTTGTGTTTCACCGCCGGGCAGCCGTAGCTGCGGCCGGGGCTTCCACCGACGTAGTCGGCACCGTGCATGACGATGGAGCGGGCACACGCATTGTCGTTCACGCCTTGCTCCAGGCCGTGCAGGATCAGCGAGCGTCCGTTGGTTCCGTCGTAGGTTCCGCCCGCGACGTAGCAACCGAGCGACGTGCGTTTCGATTCGTGAACGTTACCGAACTTCGTCGCGCGGCCGCGGCCATTCGGATCCGAGCCTTTGCCATGGGCGACGTGGTAGGATTTCACTTTGTTCGTTTCGAGATCCAAAATGAACAGTCGCTTCGCGGTCGAGCGATCGGAATAGTCGATGATCGCCAAGTGTTTCTGGTTTTTCAGTGACGCTTTATTCGCCGCGAATGCGGCGAGGGTTTGCCGCATCTGGGATTCGCTGGCGCCCGCACGGACCCCGGCGCGAATATAGTCTTCCATGTTGAATTTTTCCGAACGTTGGCTGGCCGTCGTACGGTGACTCAGACGGCGGAGGTCCTCGGTGCAGCGTTTCGGGTCGCGTTTGAGCGCGCGGGCGAAGGCGGCCGACAAGCTCGGGACTTTGATTCCGGGAGCGATCGTATTCGGATTCACGGCATCGAGATCCGCCGAGACGGGCGGCAGGTCCGCGCCGGGGGTCGCTTCCGCGTTGGCGCGGTCGTCGCGCTCTTCCGTCGGGGGAACGTAAGCGGGGACCGGGCGGAAGACGCGTTCGCCCGTGGTCGTTCCTCCAGTGCGGGTGAGCGGAGTGCCGCAGGCGCCGGTCGTGTCTCCGGCGCGCACTTCGACGGTGCCGCCCTCATCCACCCGGGGGCGGGCTTCGGGGACGGGAACCCGGCGGGGGAGCTGCGCGTAACGTGTCGGGCGGGGTGTGGGGACGGGGATTTTTTTGATGCGGGTTTGCCGACGGTTGCGCGCGGCTTCCGCGTCGGCGGGAAGGTGGCCAAGACCCAGCGTGAAGATCATCAAGAAGAAGAGTGCCCAGCTCTGATTTCTCATCTTACGACATCTCAATTCAAGACCGGTGCCGTGTGAAAATCGAAAGTGTCTCGAATCGAGACGCAAATTCAGCGGTCGATCTGCGGGGTTACCGTCTTCGTTCTTAAAATCGAATAGAGGGCGAAAGCGCGTCGGGACGTGGGGTCTGACGAACTCTTCGACGCCGGCCCCTGGGGATTTACGTTTTCGACTCGGTGACGTCGAGATTCACGCCGTCGAAAAATACGAACGCGCGCGTGGCCAGGCCGAGCGCGACTTCGAATTCGTGCGCCTCCGTGTCGATTTGGAAGAAGAGCGCCTTCGTGGCGTCGAGTCGCACGGGCCAGCCGCCGGCTTTGGTGAAAGGCGCGGCGTTGTCGGGATAGTCTTGGATCTCGAGCCAGTTTTTCACCCGGAAGAGTCCGCGCAGATAACTGCCCGATGGGAAACCGACGGGGGCTTGGCGGCGTTCACGTTCGGTGACCATTTTCATGTGGTACTCGCGGCGACCCGCGCGATGCGCGACGAAAAACTGCAAATGCGCGCCGGCAGCGGGCCGACCGGGGAAGCCCGGCGGCAGATTGTCGGCGTGCAGCTGCAGGATCAGCTCGCCGTGGCCCACGGCGCGGGCGTAAGTCACGAACTTCATGGTGTCCGCAGGCTCGATCTCTTCGGTGAGCGGGATAAACGCGGGCCGCGGTCGCGCGGGATCGAAGTTCGTGCGGGCACGCTCTTGCACCCAGGAGTAAACTTCCGCGGCCGAGAGACGGGTGGCGGGACCGCGGGCGTCTTCGGTCACGGCCCCCGTCAGGGGCGCCATCGGTGTGGGCGTCGCGTTCTCTTCGGTCACGAGCCGCAGGCGCGGCGTCGCGGGCTCCAGACCTTCAGGTTCCCAGACGTCGAGAAGTCCGTCCAAAAGCTCGGCCTCGACGTAACGGCAATCGGTGCCGTGCCATTCGATGAACAAAATGTCGTCCAGAGCGGGGGCGAGTACGTCGTCCGGAAGTCCCGCCGCGCGCCAAGCGGTGACGGCCTCGGCGACGCTCGCGGACTCTAAGGTCGCGTAGACGCCGAAGTTGTGCCCGGACAAAAGCGCGCGCAGAAAATTTTCGCTCGCCTCCGGAAATAGGGGCGCGGCGATGAGCCCGTCGGGATCGTGGCGAAGCGCCGCGATCACGGCTTGGGTTTGCGCGGCTCCTGAATTCACGATCATGGAGTCGCCGATTTGCACGTCGTGCACGGCCGCCAGATCGCGCGCCGAGACGACCCAAAAGGGAATCTCTTTCGTGTGGCGGCGGCACAGCTCATTCAGGCGCCGGGCCAGAACGTGCGGATCCGAACCCACCAGAAAAATGGGTTGTCCCTCAAGGATCGCTTCTTCGACGCGGGGGTGGTAGCGGAACATCGGAACGGAGCATCCGGGACCAGGGTCCAGGATGTCAATGGGCGGGTGTCTCAAGTTGAGCCGCGGCTAGTTCTTTCCGGGACGGCGCTGCTACAATAGGCAAATGACAAAGAGACTCCCGATCTTCTTGATGCTCTTCGTAATTTTCAGTGCGGCTCCCGGCTGGTCGTTGACCGAAACCGAGCGCACCCAACTGCGGTCGGTGCGGGAATGGTATCCGCAGCAGGCCTGCCGTGAAAGCCGCGAGCTTGGGCAGTGCTTCCGCTGGGCCGCGAGCGACTGCGAGTCTAAAACGACGAAGGCCATCGATGCCTGCTTGAAACGCCTGGATCGCAAAACCCGCGGCTCCGCTTCGGGGGACCTCGCGTACTGGGAGCGGCAAGTGCTCGTCTGCGCGTTTAACGATCTAAGGGGCCGTTACGGGAAGATCTTTGTGGGCGGGGCCATGTGCGACATGAGCGGAGGTGCCGAATGATGCGCCCTCTGATCTCGGTTTCTTTTTTGGGCTCGTTTCTTTTGTCTTCGATCACGTACGCGCAGTCGCAGACCGGCGACACGGCGACGGCCGCGCGTACGGCGATGGCTTGTCACCAGAGTTTCAAAGACCATGCGCCCAAAGGACGTTACGAAGTCTGGCAGAAAGACGAAATGATTTTCGCGCGCTCGATCGCCAGCGACCCCAGCGTCGCCGGACGTGACGGCACCACCTATCTGCAGCTCTCTTTCACGGATGGGAATAAAGTGTTCGCGGCGAAGGTGCCGTCGCCCTCGTCGAAGGATTCCTCGGGCAAAGACCGGCAGAAATTTTACTACGCCGACCACAACTTCAAACTGAACTTTCCGGGCGGGAAGAGTTACTGCGTCAGCATCAAACCCCAGCTCGGCACCGATGAAATGAAACGTTATGAAAATTCTCCTCCGGCCCAGTGCGCGGCGGATCCGGCGATCGCGGTTACGGAAGTCAAAGACACCGAAGCCCAACGCCATCTCGACAACATCCATACGCGCATGAGCGATGCCCTGGGGCTTTCGCTTCACCTTTCGGAAAGATGTAAAGCCGAAGGCCGCTGCGATCGTGAACGCCCGGAGGCCCGTTTGGTCGGGTTCAGCGGCGGTGCCTGTCGCGCCATCAATTATCTGCGTTCGGATCTACGGCGTTTGGATGCGTACGCCGCGAAGTACGGAAATTCCAACGAAGGCGTCGCCACCGATGGCGCTCGCGCGGGCGACGGCGTTCAGTAACGGCTTTCGTTCCCTAGAAGTTTCTCGGATTTCATCCGCCGGAGCGTGCCCCACTCGAAGGTGGCGGGGATCCCGCGCTCCAGATCAATGTATTCCCTGAGTCCCAAGAGGCGCCGGTGCTCCGGATCGCGCGCCATCGCCATCAGGTCGATCGCGGTCGTCGCGCAGTTGTTGTACAGAAGCTGGTAGACGCTTTGAAAACTCTCGCGGCCCGAGTACTCGAGCGCGAGTTCGAACAAACGTCGCGACTCCCGCGCATCGAGCTTCGTATCGTAACGTTTGAGCGGGAAGCCCAAGGCGGCGGATTCGTTTTGATAGTGATCCAGGCTCGAGATCCGGTACGCCATCGCGTAACGGCCCAAGAGAGCGTCGAACAGGCCGTAGGGTTGATTTTGCGGCGGCACGCCCTCGGCCGAAATCACGAGGCCCGGCACGTCCAGGCGGCGCGCGGGATCACCGCTTTGCGGTTTCAACACCACGTGCGGCAGGTGAAAACCCATCGCGACGTGGTTGATGATGGACGTGAAGTTTTGGAAGAGGATTTCGCTGCCGGTGATCTCATTGGGATCGACGGTCGTCGTCCAGTATTCTCCGCCGTGCAGGATGTTCGCGATTTCGATGCTCGCACCATGCTCGGCCAGGATCTTCAGCGCGCGGTACTTGCAGTTGTCGATGCAAACGCCGCCGAAACTTCCGAAGTTGAGCGCCCACGCCGGATCGTGCGGGTCGCCTTCCGTCGTCGGGCAGGCGCAACCGACCTTCGTGACGGTCAGGGCTTGCGCCGCCGGGATGCCCGGTCGTGCCCACCACAGGCTCGCGATGAGAACTCCACCCACGAGCGCCGCCAGCGCGAGTCCGAATTGAAGGCGCCGCGAGCGCACGTGCGTGAAGAGTTTCGACATCAGTAGCCCGACCACTCCATGTAGCTGTCGTAACGGATCGGCTCGAGGTCTTGGTTGAAGGCCCCGTGCGCTTGCCAGCTCACGTCGGCGCCGACGTCGCAGCCTGCGGCCACGGCTTCGTCTTCGGTTTCAAAGTATTGATAGTTTTCCTCTTCAAGGTCGCAACCTTTCTGGAAGTAGCCGATCGCGCCGCCGACCGCTTGGCCGTCGAGCAGAAGAACGTTCACCCAGTGGATTTCGGTCTCGCCGACGCGCGAGTGTTCATCTTCGATTTCGAAGCTCACGTTGTCCTGCATGAAGGCGTCCATCTTCTTGGCGAATTCCAGCGCTGCGGGATTCTTGACCTTCTCCATGGCTTTGGGTTCGGCGATGTCGATGGCTTCGAGGTTCGAGTATTTTTCGACATCGAAGCCTTGAATCAGTGCTTCTTGATCGTCGGGGGTCAACGCCTTCCACTGCTCCAGCGTCAGCGTTTCGGCGAAAGCCGAGAATCCGAAAGTCAAAACGGTGGCGAAGGTCAGAATGGCGCGAATCATGAAAACCCCTTTTTGATCGTTGATGAGGACCGATGACCGGTTTCGATCATAGGGCGTGAACCCGGTCAAATCAGCGTTGGCCGGGCGGGGGGATTCGGAAGTTTTTCTAAGGGGAAAAACCGGATCGACGTTAAGCGACGCTGAAGATCAAAGCGATGACGACGGTGGAACCTAGAATGGCGATGACGGAGCGGGCAATCATGGATTTCATAGCTTCCAAGGTTGCCACTCACGCGGGATGACGACAAGGGGTACGCTCGGACGTAAGTCGAGCGTACGCGCTGAATTACCGTAAGTTCTTCTGTGCGAAATCCCAGTTCACGATCTTCCAAAACGCCGCGAGATAGTCGGGACGGCGGTTCCGATGGTCGATGTAGTAAGCGTGCTCCCAAACGTCGCAGGTCAGAAGCGGGGTGAGCCCCTCCGTCAAAGGGCAACCCGCATTGGACGTCGAGACCAGCTGCAGGCGGCCCTCGCGATTTTGCACGAGCCAGCCCCAGCCCGAGCCGAACTGTTTGATCGAGATATCCGCGAATTTGTCTTTGAATTCGGCGACCGAGCCGAAGTCGCGCGCGAGGGCGCGGGCGAGTTCACCCTTCGGCTCGCCGCCGCCTTGGGGGGACAGACAATTCCAGAAGAACGTGTGGTTCCAGACCTGGGCGGCGTTGTTGAAAATGGGGCCGCTCGCGGTCTTCACGAGGGTCTCGAGATCTTGACCGTCGTGCGCGCTTCCGGGAACGAGTTTGTTCAAGTTGTCGACGTAGGTTTTGTGGTGTTTTCCGTGGTGATACTCGAGCGTTTCTTTCGACATATGGGGTGCGAGCGCATCGAGAGCGTAAGGGAGCGGGGGCAGTTCGTAAGTCATTTGGGTTTCACTTTCTAGAGGTTGGGAACACTTGGTGTTTGATGTTGGAGCACTTCGTGTTCTTATTCACGCTACGACCTCAAGTTAACTTGAGGTCAAGGGGGAATTCATTTTGACCCGAGGCTTGCCCCGGTTTAAGACCTGGGTATGAAGAAGACGCCTGCCAAACTTTCCACGGATGAGCTTTCGGTCGGCGAGGTCGCGGCGCGGGCGGGGATCGCGGTCTCGGCGCTGCATTTCTACGAAGCCAAAGGATTGATCGCGGGCCGCCGTAACAACGGGAATCAGCGCCGCTATCCGCGCGCGGTCCTGCGCCTGGTTTCACTTATCCGCGTCGCGCAGGGACTCGGCTTCACGTTGAAAGAAATCAAAAACGCGTTGGGCGTGGTCCCGAAAGATCGCCCGCCCACGAAAGAGGAGTGGGCTCGCCTGGGCCGTTCGTGGCGCGAAGACCTGGACGCACGGATCGAAACGATGACCCGGCTGCGCGATCAGCTGACGGGTTGTATCGGTTGCGGCTGTTTGTCGATGAAGGAATGTCCGTTACAGAATCCCGGAGATCGCCTGGCGCGTAAAGGTCCGGGGCAACACTTGCTTTAGTGTCGGTTGCGGGGGTGTGCGCTTTTCGGTAAAACGAGCGCGGAAAGTGTGGGGGATGAATGCAAGGGAATCAAACTTCGTTTCTGAAAAGGGGCTTGAAATCCTTCCTGGGTCTTTTCATGACCCCAAGTCAAGTCGCGAGCATCGAAAAGCTTTCGGAGAATTTCGTGCAGGTCGAGCTTTCCGGAAGCCCGATCGAAAAAGCCAAATGGACTCCTGGCGGAAAAATCCAAATCGACGTCGGTGGGTTGAAGTTTCGGACGTTCACCCCTCTGCGTTTCGGTGGGAAAGAAGGGCGCCTCACGATCATCGGCTACCGACGTCCGGGGCATCCCGCGACGGACTGGCTGGACGCGCTTCGCGTGGGTGAGGCTTGCGAAGTCTTCGGGCCGCGGGACTCGCTCGACTTTTCTCGGCTCGAGGGGAATGTCGCCTTGTTCGGCGATGAAACCTCCTTCGGGATCGCGCGCGTCTTGCGCGGGGTCATCGGTCCGCGCGCTCACATTTTTCTAGAGTTGAATTCCTTGGTCGAGGGGCGGGACGTTCTCGCGCGACTGGGGATCGAAGCCGCGCAGACTCACGAGCGCGTCGCCGACGGCGCCCATCTTGCCGCGCTCGCGCGGGGACTCATCGAAAAGAGCGGCGAGTTCTCGACCCTTTTCCTGACGGGGCGGGCGAGTTCGATCCAGCGTCTGCGCACGCTTCTGAAAGAGGCCGGCGTTCCTGGCGGTAAACTCAAAACCCGTCCCTACTGGGCGGACGGAAAAGCGGGGCTTGACTAAGCATGCCGGAACTTCCCGAGGTCGAAACCCTTCGTCGTGAACTGAGCGAGGCGCTTCTCGAAAAAGCGGTGTTTCGCGGTCTTCAACTTTTGCGACCCGATTTGCGCGATCCCATTCCGAAGAAGAAAATTGAAACCCTGCGCGGGCAAAAGCTGGTCGGCGTGCGTCGCCGCGCAAAGTATCTGCTCTTTGATTTTGAGACGGGGAGCCTGATCTCGCATTTGGGGATGACGGGCTCGTGGCGAAAACTCGCGCGCGGCGAGCGTCCGGACAAAAAAGCGCACGATCACCTCGTGCTGGATCTGGGCAAGGATCTGCAATTCGCGTTTCGCGATCCCCGGCGCTTCGGGATTCTGGATTTTCACGCCGGACTTGATATTGAGCGTCATAAACGTTTCAAGCATCTGGGGCCCGAGCCGCTCGATCCACTTCTGACGGCGGAGCTGTTCTGGGCGCGCCTGCGGGGCGGGAAATCGATGATCAAAACCCACATCATGAATCAGAAAGTGGTGGTGGGCGTCGGGAATATCTATGCCTCCGAAGCGCTCTTTCGCGCGGGCATTTCGCCCCGTCGTCGTGCCGGGAAAGTCACGTCCCGCGAAGCTTCCAAACTTCTGACGGAGATTCGCATCATTCTCGAGGCGGCGATTCGCGCCGGGGGATCGACGATTCGCGACTATCGAAGTTTGTCTCAGGGCGAAGGCGGATTTCAGAATCAGCATCTTGTGTACGGACGCGATTTGAGTCCGTGTCCGAATTGCCACACTCCCATTCGTCAGGCCGTCATCGGTGGCCGCTCCAGCTACTGGTGCCCGCATTGTCAGCACTAGATTTTCTTTGCTCGCCTCCCCCTGTTTCTGTATTGTCCCGGGCTCATTGAGTTGACACGACGTAGGTCGAGTCATTTGAGTTTAAAACCAACCTGTGAGCCGCTAAGGGGCTGATAGGAATGAAATGTCACGAAAGGACAATTCCATGACAAAGATCGTTGCAGCTGCATTGCTCGCTCTGAGCTTCACTACGGGCTTCACTTGCTCGAAAAACACTCCCGCTCCCGAGGCGACTCCGGCTGTGGAAGCAACTCCCGCAGTGGAAGAAGCTCCCGCAACAACTGAAGGTGCTCCCGCAGACACAACAGCGACTCCCGCTGAAGGTCAGCCCACTCAGTAGTCCTTGCCTCGGGTATTCCTGAGGTTTCTAATGAAGGGGAAGGTCGATCGACCTTCTCTGAATCAGGGGTGACGGTTGCGGAAGCGCCAGAGCCCCTCATCCAGAAGCAGCTCGCTGCCCCATCATAAGGAGTCTCTCAGTGGAAAACCTTGGCGAATTTTTAGGTCCCGCATACGGCATCTTTCACGAGTACTGCGTACTCGCTATCTTCGGAACGATTCTCGTTCTGCTCTTTACCGGATACTTTGCTTCTCCCCTCATCGTTTGGTTTCTGATCGGCGCGGCTTTGCTCGTCGGTTGGGGAGCCCCGGCTTGGGCGTTGATTGCGCTTTTGGTCGTTTACCTGCTGTTCCAGATCGCGCCCATCCGTCGCGTGCTCTTCTCGAGCGTCGTGATGAAGATCCTCGGCCCCGCGATGCCGAAAATTTCCGAAACCGAAATGGTCGCGCTCGAGGCCGGCGTCAGCTGGATCGAAAAAGATCTTTTCTCGGGAAGCCCCGACGTCGGCAAGCTGATGGAAGAGAACTACCCCAAGCTCACCGCCGAAGAGCAAGCCTTCATGGACAACCAAGTCGAGAAGCTCTGCTCGATGATCGACGCGTGGAAACTCTGGAAGACCCGCGAGATGGATCAAGCCGTCTGGGACTACATGAAGAAAGAAAAATTCTTGGGCATGATCATCCCCAAGAAGTACGGCGGCCTGGAGTTCTCGGCGCTCGCGCACTCGGAAGTCGTCATGAAGCTCGCCAGCCGCTCGATCTCGGCTTGTATCACGGTCATGGTTCCGAACTCTCTCGGCCCGGCCGAACTGCTCGCGCACTACGGAACTGATGAGCAGAAAAATCGGTACCTCCCGAAACTCGCCATCGGCGAAGAGATGCCCTGCTTCGGTTTGACCGAACCCAACGCGGGTTCGGACGCGGGCTCGATCACATCTTCCGGTGAACTCTTCAAGGGTGACGACGGCAAGATCTACATGAAGCTCAACTGGAACAAACGTTGGATCACGCTGGCGGCGATCTCGACCGTCATCGGTCTGGCGTTCCGTTTGAAAGATCCCAAGAACTTGCTCGGTAAGGGCGAAGACCTCGGTATCACCGTGGCCCTCATCCCCGGCAACACCAAAGGCGTCGTCCTCGGAAAACGTCACGATCCCTTGGGCGTTCCGTTCTACAACTGTCCTACGCAAGGTCACGATGTCGTCGTCGATGCCGAGCAGTGCATCGTCGGCGGTCTGAAGAACGCGGGTCACGGCTGGCAGATGCTCATGGAGTGTTTGGCCGCGGGTCGCGGGATCTCTTTGCCCGCGCAAGCGACGGGTGGGGCAAAGCTCACGGCGCGGACGGCGTCCGCCCATTGCGTGGTGCGGAATCAGTTCGGCGTTTCCATCGGAAAATTCGAAGGGATCGAAGAGCCCCTCGCGCGTCTGGGTGGTTACACTTACGGGATCGAGGCGATGCGCCGCTTTACATTGGGTGCTTTGGACAAGGGCGTGAAGCCCGCGGTCATCACCGCCATCGGCAAATACTACGCGACCGAAATGGGTCGGACTTTGATCAACGACGGTATGGACATCCTGGGTGGCGCGGCGATTTCGCTGGGTCAACGGAACCTGCTGGCCGAGATCTACACCGCGACGCCCATCGGGATCACGGTTGAGGGCGCGAACATCATGACCCGCACGCTGATCATCTTCGGTCAGGGCGCGCTCCGTTCGCATCCTTACGCTTACAAAGAGGTGAAGGCGATCGCCGAAAAAGATCTGAACACTTTCGATCAGGTCTTCTGGGGACACGTCGGCCACATCGTGAACAACGCTTCGCGCTCGGTCCTCTTGTCGCTGACTCGCGGTTATCTGGCGTCGGCGCCGGTGCATCCGGAGCTGAAACTCTACGCGCGTCGTCTGCAATGGGCGTCGGCTTCGTTCGCGATCTTGGCGGATTTGGCCATGGGGACTTTGGGCGGTTCGCTGAAGTTCCGCGGGAAGATCACCGGTCGTTTCGCGGATATCCTGGCTTATATGTACATGATGACCGCGACCATCCGTCGTTTCGAGGCGGAAGGCCGTCGCGAGGACGACCTCGCTTACGCGAAGTATTTCTTGAAGCATTGCCTGACCGAAATGCAGTCGGCATTCGACGCGCTTTTCGACAATATGTACGGCATCAAGCAAAAAGGTTTCGGCGCGAAGCTGACCTTCGGCTTCCTGCACTTCATGTTCAAAACGGTGCTGGGTTCGTGGTCGCGCATCAACTCGATCGGCTCGCAGGCTTCGGATCACTTGCAACACGTGATCTGTAATTCGCTTTTGAGCGACTCGGCGGCCCGCAATCGTCTGGTCGACGGCATCTATCTGCCGAAGGGTGAAAACGAGCAGGCGGCCCGCCTCGAAAACGCGATGCGCTTGGTTCTGCAAGCCGAAGCCATCGAATCGAAGGTCTACAAAGCTCGTAAGGGCGGTCAACTCCCGCGCATCAAGGGCGCAGCCCTGATGGAAGCCGCGAAAGAGAAAAACGTGATCACGTCCGACGAATACGCGATCCTGAAAAAAGCCGTCGACGCGCGCTGGGACACCATCCAGGTCGACGACTTCACGCAAGAGGCCTACCACGCCAACCATTAGGTACCTTCTTCCCTTTGGTGGCGGACGGCGAGTCTCGCTAGTGCGTTAAACGTGAAAAAGCCCGGGAGATCCCCGGGCTTTTTCACGTTTGAAGGTAGCTTCTACTTTCTGAAAGGTAGGCGCTACTTTCCGGAAAGTACCTGCTACCTTTTGGAGGGTAAAATGCGCCGCGTTTCAAGAAGTGAGCGGCTACCTTCACCCTCCGCGGGTCCAGATGCGGGGAGCGCGGGTCTTCAGGCGGTCGACGTGTTGGTGGCCACCGGTGACCAGGATGACGTCGAGGCCCAGGGCTTCGCCGACCTCGAGGTCGTGGAGGGTGTCGCCGAACATCACGCACTCGCGGGGATCGAGCTCTTGCGTGCGCAGCAGTTCGCGGCCGAGTTCGACTTTCGAGTGTGCCAGGCGATCGCCCAAACCGTAGACGGATTTGAAGTGGGGCTTCAGGCCGAATTTGTCGATCATGCGGTGCAGGTCGTGAATATTCGCTGCGCTCAGCACGTGGTGGTTCAGGTGTGCAAGTTCCTGCAGAACCTCGAAGGTGCCGGGGAAGATCTCGGCCTCATCGAGCCAAGAGTGATACAGATCGTGAAACTGCTCCGAGAGCGCCGCGAAGTCGGCCGTCTCCATATCGAAACCGAGATCCTTGTAGTAGTCGCGGACGGGGAAGGTGAACTTCTGGTGGTAGTCGGCGAGTGTGATGACGGGAAGCTGCGCCTCGGTCAGCAGCACGTTGACGGACTTCACGCAGAGGTGCGCGTCGTCCAATAGGGTGCCGTTGAAGTCCCACAACACATGGGACTTGCCTTGAATCATCGACGAAATGTTTTTCATAGACCTAACCTAAATGGTTTCGGAGTTCTGGGATTCCCACTCGAGATCGGTCTCGGGCGCGGGATCGGCGGGAATACCCTTCTGGTCGAAATCGCGCAAGCAAGATTCCGGCATCAGCGATTTCCAGTCTTCGGCCTGAAAAACGTTCCACATATTGGCCAAAGTCGTCATCTTCTCGATGCCGGCCACGCACTCGCGGCTCAGGCGGCGTTCGATCTTGCGGCCGTTTTCTTCGAGGATGAAGACACCGTCGCGGGCCGAGTTCAGGATTTCGCCGCCCTTGGGCACCAAGGCGAAAAGCAGATAGCCCACGCCGAAAATCAAAAGCGCCAGCATCAGGGTTGCGGCGACACCAAACACGATCACGATTTTCTTCATGGACGACCTCTTTCGGTGAGATGTTTACGGCTTAGGGTTCAGGACCCTGCGACCTCACGGAGGATCGCAGGTCCTTTCCTGTGGGAACTTGAAGCGCCGCGTTTCAAGAAGTGAGCGGCTAGGCGCCCCCGGCTACCTTACGAGCGGGTGCTTTCGGCGACCACGGTTTCGCGGACGACGACCACTTTGATCTGGCCGGGGTAGTTGCACTCTTCTTGGATGCGGTCGGCGATCTTGCGGCTGAGTTTCAAAGCGGTGAAGTCATCCACTTGGCGCGAGTTCACCATCACGCGGCACTCGCGGCCGCCGTTCAGGACGATGCACTCGGTGACGCCGGGGAAGCTGCGCGCGATGGCGTCGAGTTCGTTCACCTTTTGCGAATAGGCTTCGAGCGTGGAGCGGCGGGCTCCGGGGCGCGCGCCCGACATGGCATCGGCCGCGATCACCAGGAAAGCCAAATCCGTGGAGGGAGTCTCGTCATAGTGGTGGGCGCGCACGGCATGGACGACGTCCGGCGCTTCGCCGCGGGCTTCGATGAAGTTCGCGCCGATGACGGCGTGACCGCCGTCCATGTCGTGGTCCATCGATTTACCCAAGTCATGCAGCAGGCCCGCGCGACGGGCCTTCTTCACCTGCGCGCTCCGCATCTCTTGCGCGAGCAGTCCGCACAGCCAACCCACTTCGCCGCAGTGGAAGTACTGGTTCTGGGTGAAGGAGTAACGGTAACGGAGGGAGCCCATCATCTGGCGGATCTCGGGATGAAGTCCCTCAAGTTTGAGTTCCTTCGCGATGAGGTCGCCGTCTTTTTTGATCAAAGACAAAAGCTCGCGTTTGATGTTCTCGACCGTGCGGGTGATGAACTCGGGCGTGACGAGCTTTTTCTCTTTCAGGATCCGCTCAAGCACGCGGCGGGTGAGTTCGCGGCGAACGGGGTCGAAGCCCGCGACGCCGACGAGCTCCATGTCGTCCTGGACGATCACGTCACAGCCCGTGAGCTCCGAAATCAGCTTCACGTTTTTGCCCTCGGGGTCGCACAGGACGCGGCGGTGTTCGGGCGTCGTGAAGTAAACCGGCGAGATCCCGCGCTCGGCGGAGTAGGGGCGATGGAAGCGGTTCAGGGCGCGCTCCAAAAATCCCTTTGCGTGGGCTTCGGCATGTTCGGTGGCGTCGGCTTCACGCAACTCCACGGTCTTTTGCCCGCGGCGTTCGGCCTCTTGGATGAGCTCTTCGCCGATCTTCGCGATCAAGGCTTCGCGTTCCGCGCCCAGACGGGTGGCGAGCGCTTGGGTGAGGTTTTCGAGATTTTGTTTATTGCGGTGGCGCTTGGAGTCCAGGGCGCGCTGTTTGTTCTGCGCCTTGTCCTCGAGCTGCTTCACGTCGCGTTCGACCTGACCCAGCGAGGACTTCAGGCGGTGGATATGCTGCTCGGATTTCTGCTTCTTCTCTTCGACCAGGCCTTCGAGTTCGTCCACGCTCTCTTCGAGCGCAGCCATCTCTTTTTCCACTTTGGCCCAGGCTTCCGTTTCGATTTCCGTGAAGCGCTCTTTGTGCTCGAGATCTTGAAGTTCGGCCTGATCGCGGACTTCGGCGACGATTTCGTCGGCTTCGGCCTCGGCCGCGCGACGAAGCGAGGCCCGGTACAGGCGGTAAGTCATCCAGCCCAGACCGAGTCCTAAAACCAAGGCGATGGCAAATACGACCCCAAGGGGGAGTTCGTTCAGGTTCATCGCTTTTTTATAGTCGCTTCCGTGGGAAAAGTCATCTTAACGGGGCGTGTTGAAGTGGGGTTTGCCAACGCTTTTTGCTGTTGTCATGCTGAAGGGATGGACGCACGCATCGTTTGGCAAAACGGAATGAGTTTCGAGACCCAAATTCGCACCCATCGCTTCATCCAAGACGCGAAATTGGAGCATGGCGGGAAGGATCTGGGGCCGACGCCGAAAGAACTCCTGCTCGCCTCGGTGATCGGCTGCACGGGAATGGACGTCGTGAGCCTGATGACGAAGATGCGCGCGGGCTTCACCGCCTGCGAGGTTGAGGCCCAAGCCGAAACCATCAAGACGCATCCGCAGATCTTCGATCACATCGACGTCCACTTCAAAGTCACGGGCGGAGCCGAGCTGAAAAACGACGTGATCGTGAAAGCGGTCAAGATGTCGCTCACGAAATACTGCGGCGTGAGCGCGATGGTGGACGCCACCTCGCCCATCAAGTTCAAGATCTTCGCCAACGGTCAGCTGATCGAAAGCGGCGAGGCCGACTTTTCCGAAGCGATGGCGGCGGGAAGTCCATGAGCCAAGACTCCAAAGTCGTCATCTCGAAAGACAAGTCGCCATTTGAGAAGATCAAATCCGCGACCGAGGCCCGTCGTATTTTCGAAGTGCTCGCGCGCGGGGGGCAGGATTTTTACTGCAAAGGGGAAGGAAGCCTTTTCGCTTTCAAGCCCGAGCGGTACCTTCCCGAGGCGGGGCTTCACGGCCAAGTCGTGTTGTTTGAAGAAACCGACGTCAAAGCCGAAAATGTCGTGATCAACTTCAACGTGGAAAACGAACGTTACTATACGACCTGCGAGTTCACTCCGCAGGGAGAAACCGGTTATTTACGACCCACGGGAATCCTCTACCGCTTGGAGCGTCGTCTGCACTATCGCGTGGAGCTTCCCGCATCGCTGGAGCGGGGCTGCAACATCATCAATCAGGACGGGAAGTCCGTTTTCATTTCGGCGATCGTTTTGGATGTCTCGCAGGGCGGGGCGCGTCTGCAAACCCTGAAGGGGAAGGTCAAAGACCTGAAGAGCGGCGTCCGGATCCGCTGCGCGCTGCACATCCGCGGCAAGTGGACCTTCGAACTTCTGGGGCAGATCATGCACGTCATCCCCGGCGAGCAGTACGACGTCTTCGGCGTGCAGTGGTTGAACGTGCCGGAGGGCTTGGGACGTAAGCTTTTGAGTATGATGCTTGAACTTCAGCGCGAGGTCCTGCGCGATCAAGACCCGGAGTAATTCCGGGGTACGGGATTCAAGGCCCGCGCAAAGCCCGCACCGCATCCGCAATGGGGACGGGCGGCTTTCCGGTTAAGATCCGTACGCGATCGTACCAAGTCAGATTCCCAGAGTAGAACCGGTCAATCATGGGTTCAGGGAAGGTGTAGAACCGTTCCAGGATTTTGTAGCGCGTTTCGTTTTTTGCCGCCAGAAACATCATCCGGTTCAGCAGAATCAAATACTGAATCTTGGACTTTTCGCGCTCCCAGTTTTTACGAAAGACCTTCTTCAGCGACGGTAACGTCAGGTTCGACTTCTCCAGCAGGCTTTGGATCATTCGCAAGGTCATGGGCGTGGAGTAGCCCGTGACGGGATGAACGAACATGGACTCGGCACCGATCTCGGGCGAGCCGCTCGACTGGATCTCGGGCATCGTCAGAAAAAGCGGAAGCGCGCCGGATTCGCGGCGCTGGATCTCCGCGATCTCCCAGCCGTTTTTCTGCGCGTAGGCGAGGACCTCTTTTTCGATGCGCTCGATTTTCAGTCCCGCGTGATTCGAGTAATAAGTGTCCTCGATCAAAAGCTCGGTCGGGCTGAAGGGCAGCACGTAGAAAAAGCGGTAGCCGTCGATCTGCGGGATGCGCACGTCCTTCAAGATGACGCGTGAAAGGCCGTGGGGCGCTTTGAGTTTCACCTCGAGCCCCACGAACTTCTGCCAGCCCGCGGTTTTCGGATCTTCGATGGGCTTCCAGCCGCGCGCCAGCAGATACGAGTGCGCCAGGATCGGCTCGGCGATCCCTTTGAAGTGCAGCTCGTGCAGTCCTTCGGGAGTTTCGGTGACCTTTTCGAGCTCCGCGTTCAGGTGCAGAGCTTCGCCCGCGAGCTCTTGGGTGGAGCGGTCTAGGTCTTCGGCGCGCAGGCAGTGGTAAGGGGCCGCGAGCGTGCGCGAGTACTCGGGGAAGTGGACTTCCTGTTCGGTCCAAGTTTTCGAAATCAAAGGGCGCAGCCAAGTGTCCGCACCGACGGGAATGTCGGAGTCATGGAAACACCAGGTGTGATTGCCGCAGAGGCGGGCATTTTTTTCGAAGAGGTGAATGTTCAAACGGGGATTTTGGCGCTTGAGTGCCTGAAACGTCAGGCAACCCGCCAAACCCCCGCCGATGATAACGAAATCAAGAACCTGCCGCATGCAGGTGAGGACGCTACCACGCCTTGGCGAGTGAATCCACACTCAGTTTTTGCGCGGGCAGACCCTTGTTCACTTTCAGGTCCGCAAGTTCGATGTCGGTGCCGCGCTTATTTCTGAGATTGCGGATCGCCATCTTTGTGGGGCGAATGACGTGACCCACTTTTTTGTAGCCGCTGAACTGAATCGTTTTCGCTTTCACGCCCTTCACGAAGTAGTCGAGCTGCATCGGCAAGTCTTTGCCGGGAAGGATCCACACCTGGACCTTCTCGTAGGGGCTTTTGCCGGAGGGTAGAGTGGCTTCCAGCACGTCGTGCTTTTTGCCGTTCAGCTCCTGCTGGCCCAGAAGTTTCACTTCGGTTTCGCGGATGACCGACGGATTGAAATCCTCGTAACGGAGCTCCGACCCCAGGACGCCGCCTTCCGAAGATTCGGCCGCGACGACTTTGCGCACCTGTTTGGACGAGGGCAGGTAGACCCACTGGTTTTCGTCCTCTTTGGTGACGATGGAAAGAAGGCTTGTGCCTTTCAAATCCGAGGGGGCGGTGATGCGGGCGAGCATGCGCTGTTCGCTCTTGCCGCCGGTGCGCTGGATCTCGATCTCGCGCACGAGTTTCGATCCGTCGGTTTCAAGGATCGTGAGTTTCACTTTCGCCGATTCATCTTTGGATTCGAACTGTTTGAGCGCTTTCTGGAAGCGAACTTTCAGGTCCGCCTGCGCGTGCGCGAGGGGGCTGGCCGCGAAGATCAGGGCGAAAAGAAGAAGGGATGCGGCGCGATTCAGATCGACAGACATATCGGGTCTCCGGACGGGTTGAGGGGACGGATTCAAAACGGGAAGGACGGGTGCCGTGGGGGCTTCGGCCACGGGCTTCTTTTCCAGGCCGAGTAGGCCCGGCTTCCACGCGAGCAGCGCCGGCAGGAAGACCAAGTCTCCCATCACGCCCGCGAGGATCGACACCAACATGAAGGCGCCGAAGCTTTGGTTCACCGAAAACTCCGCGAACAAGAAGACCGCGAATCCCGCAACCACCACCAAGGTCGAGTGCAAGCAGTTCACGATCTCTTTCTGGAAGACGTGCTCAAGGAGTCGGACTTTGCGCCCCTTTTTGATCAAAAGCTGAAGGCGGTCGAAGACATAGACCGTATTGTTGAAGGCGAGTCCCAGTGAAATCGAGAAGATCAACGCGAGCGGGGGTTTGATCGGCGTTTGGAGTAAAGCCATCATGCCGAGCAAAATCGCGGGCGAGATCAGGTTTGGCAAACACGCCACGAGCGCCCAGCGCACCGAGCGGAAGACGGGGACCAAGATCAAAAAGATGGCGGGCATCGCCTCCCAGAATCCGAAGATCAGTCGACCCGAAACGCGGTTGTTGGTGGCGTGCAGATGATTCGCCATGCCGGTCGCCGACACCGTCACTTCCGGAAAGTCCGCTTGCAGTTCGCGGTCGATGCGGTGAACGAGGGCCGTCATTTCGGGGCCGGGGATGTCGCGGACCTTCACTTGTAAACGCAGGCTTTTCCCGTCGGGGGAAAGGAAGGGTTTCAGCGGGCTGGGGCCGGACAGCGTGTACAGGAACATGAGCTCCGAAACGCCCGCCGAAGTTTTCGGGAAACGGTTTTCGCCGAAGGCCTTCAGGAAATCCACCAGGCTCAGCACCTGGCCCACGCCCGCGGTCTCGCGTAAACTTTGAACCCGGTCGTCCAAACGCTCGAGATTCTTGGGATCCTTCCAGAAACTTTCGGACTTCGCGGTCAACTCCACGTTCAGCGGAATCACGCCCCCGAAGTTTTGGTCGATCGTTTCCGTCGTCACGCGGCTTGCGTGACCGGCGGGCAGATCGTCGAAGACGCGGGTGTGCCAGTTCAGGCCCAGCGCGCCGAGCGACGCGATCACGGTGAGCGCGCCGATGCCCAGGACTAGCGGTTTGTGGTGGCGCATGACGATCAAGGTCAGGCGCGCGCGGAACTGGGTCCAGGCGCGCGGTACGGGCTCGGGGGAAAGAAGGGTCAGCGGCGGCAGGATCAAGGACGCCATGATCCAGCTGATCATGATGGTCGAGCCGACGACGACTCCGTACTGCGAGATCATCGGGATGTCGGAAGGCACGAGCGTCGCGAAGCCCACCGCGGTGGTCAGGTTCGCCAGGAAGTTCGGGAAGAGCAGCTCGCGTTGAACGGCGAGGTGTTTCCGCCAGTCTTCGTGGCTTCGCTCGTGCAAACGGAAGAAGGTGTGCACCAGCTGCGCCATCACCGTCACGGTCACCATGATCGGGACGGTGACCGTCAGAACAGTCAAATCCACGCCGAGCAGCGTGAGCGACCCCAGCACCACGACGTTGGAAACGACGACCGTGATGAGCGAAACCAGAACGGGCGCAATGCCGCGAAAGAGCGCGAAGATCAAAAGAAAGGTCGCGAGGAAACTGAAACCCACGAAACGGAAAAGCTCGTTTTCGAGCAGCGATTGGAAGCCCGCCTGGATCGCGGGGATGCCGCCGATCTGAACGACGGCGCCCGGGAAGGCCGCTTCGACCTCTTCATGGGCGCGCGCGAAGACCGCTTTCATCTTGGGGATGTCGGTGGTGGTGAGCTCGATGTAGACCAGCGCCGATTTCTGATCGGGCGACAGCAGCAGCGGGGTCATCAGCGAGTCGTTCTGAAAACGTCGCTCCCAGTCTTTCGCGGGAACGATGTCGGTCAAAAGGCCCGCCTGAATGGACTCGTCGCCGATTTCGGCGCCGGGGCGATTGGCGAAGCTCATGACGGTCGCGACGCCCTCGACGTCTTTGAGCGCGGCGCCGACCTCGCGAAGTTTGCGCGCGGCTTCGAGGTCGATCCAAGTGCGGCCTGCGGGGCGGGTGACGATCACCGCCAGCGCGGGATCCTCGCTGAGTTGGTATTTTTCGCGCACCTTTTGTGCGGTTTCGAGTGTGGGATCGCCTTTTGGCAAAAACTGTTCAAGGTCGTAGACGGTTTTCGTCTTGAGCATCGGCGACGCCATCAGTGCGGTCAGCAGAAACAGCGAGACGAGCGCGAAAGCGGACAACCGCTTGACGTTTTTCTCGGAGATTTTCGGATCGCGACCGGGCTGAGACATGACGAAATTTTCCTTTGGGTTTCTGGACCAACGTCCGATACCTTTTCTCGTGTGAGCCTTCATCGGCGCGGCTTCTCGGCTTCTTGAGGTAGGACGAATGCTTTTCAAAGTCATTTCTCGAATGAAATTGGGCCTGATCAAAGTGATGACGAAGAAGTCATCTTTGCGCGTTTTCGCGCTCGCGGTGCTCACCATTTGTTCGACGCTTTCGGCGACTCCGGCGACCGCCGGAGTTTTGAAAACCGATCTGCAGTTGGTTTTGCCCAAATCCGAGATGGTCAATGAAGCCCTCAAACAAAAGGGCGCGCTGAAGTTTTCGCGCGAAAGTTTGACGTTTTCGAGCGAGTTCCCGGTCGAGCTGAAAAACATCGATCTGGATTTCGAATACCAGGTGAAGACCTTGAACCCCGGTTTGGGGGGCGCGTTCGCCACCGAAGTGGAAGTGACGAAGGTGGTCGCGCGCGCGGCGTCCTTAAAGATCGACACCGTCTTGCAAGTCGAAGCGTCGGGAGTGAAGGCCAAGATTCCGATCAAAGCCTTTTGCCAGGGCGTCACCATCCGCAATGAAAAGCCCGTTGTCTTTCAACTGAAGGGTCAAGTCCGCGAACTGCCGCGCTTGAGCTTGCAGCTGGAAGACGTGGACTGGGCGCACGTGGCGGGCGTTTGGAAACTTGAAACCGCCTCTTGCGAAGCCGCGCCCGGCTTCACCGCCTTTTTGAACGAGCAGCTCGCGAAGCTCTGGAGTGAATCGAAAGATTTGCCGGCTTACGTTTTCGAGGACGTGAACCGGGGGCTGGAAGAGTGGTTCGCGGGAACCTTGCGCGTCGAAAAAGAGGTGCCCGAGTTGTACAGCCACGTCACGCTGGAGGGAAAGACCTTCCAGGACGCGGGCGAGGCCTGGGTGTTCGGCATCGAAATGCGCGTGGACGCGAATCCGAACGAAAAGACTTTGTGCGCGACTTTGAAGGATGACGTCTATCTGCCCGCACACGGCCAAAAGCTGAGCGTCCGCACCGCTGAACTCTGGGCGAACGAAAAAGTCGTCGAGCTTTGGGGGCGTTGTCTGCACGAGCGGGGAAAGCTCAAACGCGAGGATCGCGGTCAAGAGATCGCGGGCTTCCGTAAACTCATGTCGTCGCGGTTTCTACAGTTCTTCGTGTGGCAGGATCTGATGCGCTTTCCGAAGTCGACGGACTTTCACTTCATGACGTCCAGTTACGGCGCGCTGAGCTTGCGTCCGGTGGCGGCGAGTTCAGGCGTGAGTTATGCGCTTTCGACGCAGATCGCGAGCCGCATGCTTTACCCCGAGGCGGGGCGTTGGTCCTCTTATATGACCTTCTATACGCCGGTGTCTTTGGAGCTGGCGATGAGCGTAAAGAACTCGAAGCTGCGCATCGGGATGAAGGGCGCGCCCCGGACCGCGCTGAAGTACCGGTTCGATGTGCCGGCAGGGCAGCTCTATAGTTCGAGCGTCGGTATCTCGACCATCGAATCGGAAGTGAAAGACTTCCTGGCTCAAGAGATTTTTGAAATCGAACTTCCGCAGCTGCAACTCGGCCCCGACATCGAAGTCGAGGCCGCAAATCTACGTCGTGAAAATCAAACTTTGAAGATGGGCCTGAAGCGTCGTTGATCGGCGCTTTCATGGCCTCATCCGTTTACCACGTCAGCTCTTCACCCGTATAGTTCAGGAAATGACCGCTGGTCGCGGGCTTGGCGTTGTGGATCACTTTCCAAATCCCGCTCGCGGAATCCGGAATGCTCAAGGTGGCGCCGGTGCCGCCCATGTCCGTTTGCACCCAACCCGGATGCATCACGAAACTGGTCAGCCAGGGCTCATCGATGGAGAGACTTTTGTGAATCGCATTGAGCGCGGCCTTCGAGGCGCGGTAAGCGGCCGATCCGCCCGAGCTGTTGTTCCCGACGGAACCCATGAGGCTCGACACCGAAATCACCTTCGGGCTCTGACCTTTTTTGAGAAGCGGCAGAAGCTCCAGGGTCAGCAAATAGGGCGAGATCGTATTGGTGCGAAAGCTTTCCGTGAAGTCCGCTTCGGTGACGCCTTTTTTGTAGACGCCCGCGTTGTTGATCAGCGTGTCCACCGCACCCCATGAGCCCGCCGTATCCACGATGCGCGCACGTCCCGCCGGATCGTTCACGTCCGCCGCCAAGATCTTGAGGGCGTCGGGGAATTTCGGCGCGAGCTTCTGCAGCTCGGTCGCATTTTGCGGATCGCGAGCGACCGCGAGCACTTGATGGCCAGCCTCGAGCGCCTGACGGGTGAGTTCCAAACCGATACCGCGGGAAGTTCCAGTGATGACGACTTTCATAAGGTCTCCTTCGGCGGGGAATTTAACATAAGGCCTGAAGGTCGGGAAGAAATTGAGAAGTCTTCCGCGTATTTCGGTTCGGCGTGGAGAGTCGGGTTGAGACGGAAGCGGTGCGGCCTTTTTGTATTCGAACGCCTTGGATCTGAGATCCGGGGCTGCGCGTGAATTTGACAGATTCGAGTGAAAGCTCCGGGGCGCGGCCCTTTGCGCCACAATTTCGACAGCGTTGGCCGAACTCAAGAGCGGGCGAATTCCCTCCGAATCCTTAACCATGGCGCTTTTCCGGTTCTCTCGTTTGCTGGTCGCGATCTTTTTGCTGGTGCTTTCCGCCTGCGGCGACGGCGCGCGCATCGAGCTGGCCGCGGGTTCGGGCGACGAAGCCGCGCTCGGTGGCGGTGGCGGGGGAGAGGTCGTGACTCCCGATCCCGTCATTCCCGATCCGGGGGGCGGGGGCACGACTCCCGTGAAACCTTACTGTTCGAGTTTAAGTTTCGAAGGTGTGAAGTGGAATGCGGCCCTTACGCCCTACGAGCGTCGGAGCCTGGCGATTGCGCTCAGTCTGTCGGGAAGTTTTGAAGGCCCCAACGGTTGGCGCAATCTGACCAACAACTTCGACGGCATGGGGCTCAGCGCGGGACTTTTGAATCAAACTCTCGGCACCGCTTCGCTGCAACCGCTGCTTGCGAATTTGAAGTCGCGGGCGCCCGCGGCCTACAACGCGCTTTCGAGCACGCGCCGGGCTTCGTTTCTTTCGATGGTCGATAAATGGGTGGCGGCGAAATCCTACCGCGTCCCGACGCTGACCTCCGCGAGTTTACGTCAGATGGTGGAAGAGGCGCCGACCTCGTCGCATCTGGATATGCCCGAGGGGTTTCGGACCATGGGTGAGTTTCAAACCCTGGGAGTGGCGGAAGACGCTTCGGTCACATGGGCGAAGGCGAATCTTTATCAGTCGAACGGAAGCTTCAAACCCGAATGGAGTGCGGAACTTAAAAATCTTCTGGGTCATCCGGCTTACGTCAGTGAGCAGATCCTCGCGGCCGAAGTGCTGCACCGGCGCGCGCTCGGTTACGCCGCGCGCTTGGGTTTCACGAGCCTGCGCTCGTATCTTTTTATGTTCGATATCTGCGTGCAGAACGGAGGCCTCAATGAAGCCGAGTTCACCGAGCTTCAGGGTGCGATCGCGCGTGAGGGGCTCAAAGACGAAGCGACAATTCTGAAACGCCTTTTGGAAATCCGTCTGCGCCGCGTGCTTTCGCAGTGGCGAAACGACGTCCGCGCGCGCAAGACCGCCGTCATCGACGGAACGGGAACCGTGCACGGCTCCAAGCGCGATTTTCCCAAACAGTATTGTTATAGTTGGAACGACCGTACGACCGGCCAGTAACAAGTCAGACCGATTCGGCCAGACGTTTCAGCGGCGCTTCCGTCAAACGGTAGCGAATCCAGTCCGCCAGGGGCTCTGCGCCCAGGCTCTCATAAAATTCGATGGACGGTAGATTCCAGTCGAGCACCGACCACTCCAAACGGCCGTAGTTGCGGCGGACCACTTCTTTCGCCAAGTAAGCGAGAAGTTTTTTGCCGTAGCCGCGTCCCCGCGCCTCGGGCTTCACGTAGAGGTCTTCCAGATAAAGCCCGGGTTTTCCCAGAAAGGTCGAGTAGCTCGTGAAGTAGAGCGCGAAACCGACGGGGATTCCGTTGTCTTCGATGAAGACGACTTCCGCCGCGGGCTTGTCGCTAAAAAGCGTCGCGCGGAGCGACTCCTCCGTCGCGACGACTTCGTGTTCGAGTTTTTCGTACACCGCGAGCTCGCGGATGAAGCTCAGGATTTGCGAAACGTCCTGAGGACGGGCCGGGCGAATCAAATTCAGTTCGCCTTCGGCAGTGTGGAAGCGGGAACCCATGCGCCTTCGGTGCAGACGTAAACTTGCGCGGGACCTTGGCCGTCTTCCAGAAGAAGGGTCTGGCCTTCGTTGGCGCTGGTGCATTCGGGAAGTGCCGAAGCGAAGAGCGGGATCAAAGTGAGGGCGGCGGCGACGACGAGTGATTTCATGACGGCTCCAGAGTGTTGAAGATTCCCGCTTTGAATACGAGGTCGCTGCGGTCCTGGCAAGCCTGAAAACCGGGCATCTTTACCAGAAAACCAAAAGGCCGATCTGTGCGTCCGAGGCCTTTTCCAGGGCATGGGCGAGGGTTCCGGGATTGCCGCGGATCAGCTGCGTCGAGGCGCGCAGCTGATAGGTGTCATTCAAACGGTACTGCCCTTCGACCTGCAGGATCTGCGCACCCGACGGGGGCGCATAAATCGCGGCAATCAGCGCGTTCCAGTCAAAGCCCTGACTCACGCGCAGACCGAGAAGATGACTCTGATCAAAGATCTCGCGGGTGGAGTACACGGAGTTCGCAAGCTTTGAAGAGTCGGTGATGCGCGCGGCTTGATACAGAAGCGTCATCTCAAGTCCCCAGGGGCTGAAGGATTTTTCCAGGCCCAGGACCGTCGTGCGCGGAAGCGAGATCTCGAAGTCTTGCGTCGCGCGCCAGGTTTCGGCGTGGGCGAATTTCACGAGCGCGCCGAAGAGCTGCGCCGAAAGTCCCAAGCCCGCGATGCGCACGCGCTGGTATTTGGGCTCGAGTTCGACGTCGGGTTGCAGCTCCAAGACGAGTGGCGAAAAACTCACGGGCGTGAGCGTGACGGACGGATCCGAAAAATCCGGAAAGCTCGGGATGCCCTCGAAGCCGACGGCGTGCAGATCGACGCTTCCGAAGTTGTGATGGTATCTGGCCGCGAAGTTGTGATCGAGCGCGTGGGAAGGATCACTCGCCTCTTTGAAGCTGAAGCGCAGCGGCTGGTTCGGCATCTGAATGGGAACGGGATTCCCCTGAAACTCGGCGACGTAGTCGCCGAAGCTCGCGTCGCGCGGCAGGTAGCGGCTCGTGCGGGTGGGCAGCTCGTGACGGAACTGGCGCGGGACGTAGACCAGATCCAGACCGCCTTCCGCGTGCGTCCAGGTGGCGGTCAGCGCGGCGCTGCCGATCTTCACGGGGCTCAGCGGATTTCTCATCCAGCGCGGATTGATGACGTCCAGCGGATTCACGACGTCGGTCACGCCCCAGTTGAAGGTGTTCAGCCCCGCGGAAAAGTTGAAGTGGGTGCGGCGGTGCTCGACGAAGAGCTCCTGCGGGATCAGCTGCGTGCGATCCTTCGTTTCGATTTCGCCGCCGTCGATGCCCGCGATCATTTTGAATTTGAGCCGCGTATTTTCGCCCGCGTACTGAAGCGACGGCGTCGCCCAAACGAAGCCCGCGGATTTTTGCAGTTGCGGGGGCGCGGGGTCGGGATCGCTCAGGAACTGCTTTTGCCCCAGACGGATCTCGCCCTCGCTCGTGAGCTTGGCCGCATGGGCCGGAGTGGGAGCGATCAACGTGAAAAGGGCAGCGAAGAGGGCGAGCAGCGGCGCGGTCATTCAGTTCCCGGTTTTACTTTTCGGGGGCAGCGCGGGCCGGGGCTCGCTGGAGGATGTGGCCGCCGCATTTTTCGCTTTCATCTTGGCGTTCGCGGGCACGTCGAGTTCGAGCATCAGGTTGTGCACGCGGTGTAAATTCGAAGTCCAATCCGAAATGATCAGGCTATTGGAGTTCGCGTCGGGCACAAGTTCGCCGTCTTTCGAGAGCAGAATGCGGATGTCGCGGTTTACGCCCATGGCGGGGATGTTCTTCAGTTTCAAAACGTAAGTGACCATACGTTCAGGTTTCAGCGGTGGAAGCTGCGTGCGTACTTCGATGAGTCCGCGCTGGAGGTTGCGCGCGCTCCGCACGACGAGGGTGTCGCCCACGCGCGAGAAGCCGTAGCTCTCGAGCGACAGCGCCAGACTCAGATCGTCGAAGGCCTGTTGGAGCGTGACGGGGTGGGGGTTCAAGATCGTGATGCGGCCGCGGAGGCTGGGGTCGATGACGATCTTCACGCCCGCCATGCGCGAGTAGGACTCGAGCACCTTCGCCATGTCTTCGTTTTGGAAACTGAAGTTGGATTTGGGTTGGTCGTTGGTGGTGAGGTCTTCGCTTTCGACGGGCGCGGCCGTCGCCCCGCTCGGTGTATTGGTCGCGGTCGTAGGACCGCTCGGTGCGGGCAGAGTGCTTTGCGCGAAAGCCGAAGTTGAAAAAACGAGCGCGCTCGCAACAGAAAGCAGCAGCATGGTGGGGGCCCTCCTCCGTGAGTTCGCGCTCAGTTTAGGCGCCGAAGCCCGCCATGTCGAACCTGATCGTCTCGGCGCGCACGGGAGGCGCATCTTGGGACGGACCGGCATTCTTTTCGGAAGTTGAGGGGTTGACGTGAGGGGACGGCAGGCGTACTGTCGGACCTTCACTCGGACGCGGGGTGGAGCAGTCTGGTAGCTCGTCGGGCTCATAACCCGAAGGTCGTAGGTTCAAATCCTGCCCCCGCAACCAATTTTCGGTATCGCGATTTGACCGGGATCGCAAAATCCAAAACAAGTTAAGTACCTAAAATCACTCCAGAGGGTCTGACAGCCTTCATCCTGATATTTCCGATTCTTTCGCGAAATTTCGTGAGTTTGCTTCCTAGATGCTTCTCGGATGCTTCTTCGTTCTCTCGATTTCAGATCGTTTCAAGGCCCCGCAGAGCCGTGATAGGCGCGGCTCTGCGGGTGCCTTGATCGTTTTGACGAAGGAGAATCCCATGAGACTCGAAAAATTGATCCAGATTGCGCTTACGGCCGCACTGATTGGAGCCGCGACCGGCCAGCTCCCGCGCATGGTGCTGGCCGTGAGGATCGCGCAGTTGAAGCTGTTGGAGGAATCGCGGGCGAGTAAGTGGCCGAAGGCGCCTCTTTTGCCGGTTCGAAAACAGGTCAACGATCGAAAAAGATATACTGCTGTACCTTGACACTAACGAATCAGAAACCATGATTACGAGATTCCATCTAACTTTGGAGGCTTCATGGCTAAAAAGGGCGTTTTTGTCAGCTTTGATTTCGATAATGATCGAATTCTAAAGGAGTTTCTGATTGGGCAATCGAAGCTCGAAGATTCTCCTTTTTCCGTGGTGGACCATTCGCTCAAAGAAGAAAAGCCCGAAGCAACCTGGGAAGCCGAAGCGGAAAAGCGCATCAAACGCTGCGATCTGGTGATCGTAATGGTGGGCGACAAAACCCACGCTGCACCTGGGGTAAAAAAAGAAGTGGCGATGGCCGCCAAACATCAGAAAAAGATCGTACAGATTATTGGCTATAAGGACGGCAATCCGACTCCTGTTCCGAACGCCGGCACTCTCTACAAGTGGAACTGGGAAAACCTAAAGAATCTTTTGCGGTAGGAGGCGCTTATGGCCAGAAAAGTCTTTTTTAGTTTCAAATATGAAGACGTCACTCGCGCGATGGTGGTCCGAAATAGCTGGGTCACCAAGGAAAAAGAAGCTGCGGGCTTCATTGATGCCGCCGACTTCGAGGAGGTGGAGCGAAAGGGTGACGCCTCCATCAAAGCATGGATCGATCAGCAACTAGAAGGAACGTCCGTCACCGTTGTTTTGGTTGGGGCAAAAACATGCGGGAGCAAGTGGGTAAAATACGAAATCGAACAAAGCAAGAAGCGTGGCAACGGCTTGCTTGGAATCGACATCAGCAAAATTAAAAACTTTGACGGTGAAACGTCGGACCGTTGCGGGCAAATCCCCGACGGTTACCCCTTCTACCTTTGGTTCAAAGAAGAGGGATATAAAAATATGGGTGACTGGATCGAGAAGGCGGCAACAGATGCCGGACACTAACCTCGCTCAATAGCGCTCCTCTTGAAGCCGTCTAATCATTTTAAGAATTTTTGGCACACTCGCGGTCAGAGATCTGGGTTTTTTCTCCAGACGCTTCAGCTCAGCCAAGAACTGCTTGGTTTTCCATGAGCCCTTGACCTTGGATAACTTCGGCAGAAGTGCGCCTGCCATATGACCGGTGAAACCAACAGGAATTACCGGCATGCCTTTCTTCAAGGCAATTTCAAATTCCTCTTTAACGCCATTGGCGAGAACGATAGCCCCAGTTTTTTTATCTCTCTTGTTTCCAAACAAGAATATTGCAACCCCAGCCTCGTCCAAGATCGACTCCCGGTATTGCGTCCACAACGCCGGCAGGCTCTTTCCTCCGGTAGCAAACTGAGGGAACGGACGAAGAATCAAGAATGGATCGACACGGCGAAACTTCGTGGAAAAGATATGGTCTAGAGCTCCATTGATTACGGCGTCACCTACTCCGACACCGAATCCTGTCACGACCTCATATCCGCCTTTTACCAGGCTTTTGCCGAGTTCATGGACAAACTGTCTAGCTTCGGGCTCTCCAAAGGGCTCATACGTTTCTGCACTGCCGGAGATGAAAACTCTCTTCCGCTTTACCCGCGTTTCAATCATGCGTAAAAGCGTCGTCACGTCGTGATAGTCGTCCAGCAAAATGACCTTGATTGCGAACCGCTTCAGGTCGCGAATCTGTAGCTTCTGTTTCGTCTTGGCGTAAATGTACGCATCACGATTATTTTTGAATGCAGGATCAGTCGGGTGAACCCGGCGCATCAGGCAGAAATGCTCACGCTGATCTTTGCCCAATAAAATTCTAATGCGGCTCAAAATGTATTCGATGTTCGGATCGCTAAAGCTGAACCCCAAGAAAAGAAAGGTCTTGTCCACCAGATCTCCGCGAAGGGCAGTGGAAAACAGCTCTCGCTTACTAGAATAGCCCTCGTAGTCATCCTTGGTGACCACGGCTTCATCGGCCAAGGAAACATCTCCATGCATTTTGTAGACGATTGCATCGCGCATTGGGACGTTCACGGCCAAACTCGGAACAGTCTTCTTTACGTCTGGAGTCTTCCCGGCCTCGTCAAGCACCTCTTCGATCAAATGATCATAGTTAGTCGTCCAATACGTCTGGATAGGAAGCCTGGCGAGGATTCGGTGGTTCTCCGTGAGGTTCGCCTTCCGACTAAATTCATTGACCAGCGCTTCATTGATACGATGTCGACCGCCTTTTTCGTTCACGTGATACTGGGCGACGGCGATGAGGTCATTCTCCTGATCTACGTTCAGTCTGATCTCTTTTGCAATTTTCCGCAAAAGCCCACGCCAATCGACAAATCCAGCCGGAATCGAAAGTCCCGCGCCAGCAAAAATGGCTGCGGTTCTCTCCTCAATTGCCTTCACGTACCTATCAAGGAAATCTTCGATTTCGGGGGTAACCTTGAAGCGTTTTACCTTTGTGGTCTTTTTCATGTCGCAACCCCACTCATGCGCAAGCTCCGCGCCCCGAAGCCAAACCAATTCGCCGCAGAGTCGTCGGGCTAGTAGTTCAGCACCAACAGCTCCGCCACATCTCGATCTTGCGAGTTAAGATTGATCTCGCGGCGGGCCCTAACCGGCTCTAGGCGGTATTGCTTGTAAATGGCACGAATAAACGGCGTATCGCTATTGCTAAGAGCCCACTTCACTCCGCGTTCCGTAAGCTCATTGCAAAGAGCAGCCAGGCGAACCTGATCTTTCTCGCGGAACTGGCCGGCCGTATAGCGATTGAAGTCGGCATAACCGCCCAGCTTGTAATAAGGCGGATCGAAATAAATGAAATCGCCCTCTTCACAGCCGATAACGGCACCCTCAAAATCCCCCCGCAGGATCGTCGTTCCCGCCAATGCCTTAGAAACCGCGCGGAAGTTATCAGGGTCGAAATACCTGCGATCATATGCGCCATAAGGAACATTGAACTGGCCCTTCTGATTCACACGAAAGAGGCCACGGAAGCAGGTCTTGTTCAGATAAACGAAGTGGGCTGCCCTCGTAACTAGATCCAACGTCTTCGGGGAGATCGCTCGAATCCGCAGGAAATCTTCCTTGGTATTGGGAAGCCGCTCTAGTTTCGTAGCGACAGCCTTCCAATCGTCGCGAATGGCCTCGTAGGTGTCGATCAGCCACTCGTTCTGATCTGAGATCACAGCCACGGGATGCCGCAAGGAAAAGAAAACTGCCCCGCCGCCGATGAAGGGCTCTAAATAACGCTTATACGTCTTCGGGAAATGCGGAAGAAGTTGCGAGACGAGAGCCTGCTTCCCTCCAGCCCATTTAATGAAAGGCTCGGCCCGGAACTCGGGTTCAACGGAAGATCGGAGGCCAAAATCTAGCTGCTTCGTTTCGATACTCATAGGCTGTGGACTTAAAAGTAGCAACCCTGCATATTCGCTGTCAATGGCTGAAACCAAACATCCGGAATGCGTTCAATTCGGACAGCGTCTCCGGATTCTCCGCAAACAGAAGGGGTATTCCCAAGAAGGCTTCGCTCTTCACGCTGAAGTGCACAGAACATACCTGGGCGGACTGGAGCGTGGCGAGCGGAATCCAACCCTGACAGTTTTAGTCAAAATTGCGCGGGCTCTCGGAGTTCCAACATCGAGATTACTACAAGGCGTGGGAGGCGGAGATGACGCATAGGGTCTTCGTCATGGACAACCGCGAGCTCGAACGCCTCGAAGATCAGAGCGTGCACCTGACCGTCACCAGCCCGCCCTACGTGACGACAAAGTTCGAGCGCGATCAGGAGTTCGATTACGACGGCTTCATTAAACACTTCTCGAAAGTTTGCGAGCAGATTTTTCGTGTAACAGTGCCTGGCGGACGCTTTGCCTTGAATGTCGCCGACATCATCACGAAGTATCGCTACACCGACGACGACACAATCACCAGGCTACCCTTTGGCAGCGACACACTCCAGGTGGCGCAGCAAGCGGGCTTCAGGCTTTTGGAACGATTTATCTGGGACAAGGGCTTCACCCGAAATTTCGGCGGCCCGCTTCTCGGCAGCTATCCGTACCCGCTCACGATCTTCAATCAAAACTACTTCGAGTACATTTGGGTTCTGCAGAAGCCCGGCAAGCGCCGCGTGAAGCAGGAGGTCCGGGAAAAGAGCAAATTTGCGCTGGAGGAGTGGAGATCCTGGACTCAGCAATGGTGGCGTGTCGAAAGCATCTCTGAGAAGTTCAAACACCATCCGGCCATTTTCCCGGTCGAAATTCCTTACCGAATCATCAGAATGTATTCCTACGAGGGTGACACCATTCTTGATCCGTATATGGGCACGGGGGCCTCGATGATCGCGGCCAATCGCTGCAATCGAAGGTTCGTTGGCTTCGAGATCGACCCGCAATGCCCGATCCTGATCGAAAAACGGCTGGATTTTGATCTTCAACCCCTCCTTGAAACCCGGCCGCAGTATGAGGTCATCCAATGAAAGACGCTTTCTCGCTCGATCCCTGGCGAAAACTTGGCTGGAGAGATCCCTTCTGGGAGCTCCTACGCTTTTATTGCTCGCTGCGTGGAAATGAGCAGAAGGCATTCTTAAAGGAGCTTTCTGGATCCAAGTCGCCGGATTCAAGATGGTGGGATCTGCTCGGACTAACCGATGATGCGGCAAAGCTCATCGTGAGCTATTGCGAGCAGCGGGAAAAACTTATTGAAAAGGCGCTCGAATCGCTTCGGACGGAAGAAGAGGCCATCTCGTTCTGCAAGAAAAACAAGATTGAATGGGCTGTTACCAAGACAAAGAGCAAAGACCACCATCAATCTACAAAGACGCTGATCGCGACCGTTTCCGCGATTGCGGAACGCGTTTGCAAGAGCCTAGGCGAAACGCTCGAACCGAATCCTCAAAAGCGATGCGTTTGGTGCATTGACAATCATCTTCACGTTACGGCCAGGAACCTCGACGGCGCGGTGCCCTCGCTGCAAGATCCGTACATTGTGTGGGAGATCAAAGAGTATTGGGGCAAAACCAGCGGCGGCAGCAAGATGAGCGACGCCGTTTACGAGTGTCACCTCGTTGGCCGCGAGATCCGCGAGTACCAGGAAAAATCGAAGCACAAAATCGCGCACGTCGTCTTTCTCGATGGAAAGGACCAGTGGCACAGTAGGAAGTCGGATCTGGCCCGATTCATCGACCTGCATAACCAGGGACTGATCGACCATCTATTCATCGGGCGAACGATCGAAACGGAGTGGGAACCCATCCTTACCAAGCTGGTTCGGGCAAGACGGGATGTCTAATGAGGATTCCAGGCGGACTTTTCGCGACCCGAGCTAAGCATCTACGGCAAGAAGTCCTCACCGATCTATTAGACGCCTTCTATCGCGACGGCGCTTTTCCAGGGAAAGTACATTTTCTCATTGCACACGAAGCGCAGACGGACCTCATTGAAAAATTGGTGGAACAGCAGTTGATTTATGACGTCAATGATCAACTGGAGCTGTCTATCTTCGGGTTATTTATTCTTGAAACGGAAAAGAGTCGCGCCATCGTCCAAAGGTGCGAATCAGCTCTGGATGCGCTGAAGGAGAGGTTCAGAAGAAATCCATCTCAAGAGATAACCGTCGTTGCCTTATCCGAAGAACTCGGCATCGAAGCCAAGTCTCTGTCTTGTGACTTGTACTACCTGACCCAGCTCTCCATTTGGCAGACGATGGGCGGAAAGCCGATTTCATCCCTCAATTTGAAATTCGACATTCTGAGGCAGAAGTCATTCTCTGAGGGGTTTAAAGAAATCCATAAGTTGAGGTTCGGCGGGAAATTCAAATTTCTCAAAAGAAAGTTTTCTCCAAGCCTTAATCACTCTCCCTGGGACTCGAATAGAAAGTCAGTGTGGGTGCGCGGAAAGGAATTTTTCGGATTCTGGCATACGCTTTTTGTACTGCTTCTGGCCGTCGGTAGCTTCTTTGGAATCAAAAGCTGCAACTCCAAGGATGAAGTCCATCTGCCATCGCCAACGGTCGGCGGTTTGTCCGCACCCAACGGGAATCCTAATTCGCCAAAATAGCTAATGGCGTGTGGGCATTAGCTATTTTGGCGAATTAACTCCGCTTGAGATAAACAACTTCACTTGCTAAAAAGCTCGCATGACCGAGGGGATTCGCCGTCAAGGCTTCAAAAACAACCAACACCAGATTGACTGCTGGAATAGCTATTTAAGCCTGTTCGATACGCTCAGGCGCGAATCGCTCATTTCCTGGGAATCCTACTGGCGTCGCGCGGAAGCCATGCAGGAATCCGTCTGGGGCGAAACCAGCAGCGGTCTAAGCCATGCCGAAAAACGCCTCGTCCACGAGGCTATCGCCAAGCTGACGACGCGGGAACAGCAAGTAATCCACCTGATTTTCTGGCAAGACCTTTCACTTTCGCAGGTAGCGGAGCGGCTGCAAGTCACGAAGTCCACCACGCAGACGCTGAAACGCCGGGCGATCCAGAAGCTACGGAAGCTCTTGTCATACGATCCCCGTATAGTGAGAGACTTGAAATCTTCCGAAATCCCAATCGAAGTACCGAAACACCTCGACACCATAGCGAGCTGATTTTTTCGACTTGAGCGATCTCCCCGAAAAATAGGAGGCGCTATCATGCCCAAACACGAACGGCCCACGGAACTGCTCAACTTCGTCGCGAAGACTGGCTTTATCACCCGCGATCTCTGGCTTGAGTTTTTCTTTAAAGGTGGCAGCGAACGCTGGGCTTACCAGTCCTGGCGAAATCTGCACGACGCCGGCTACCTAACCCCGCATCCCACCGGATGCCTGAAGGATGTATCCATCTTGGACCTGAAACGATGTCCACGAGGGGAATGGTTTTACGGCAAGCCCGTAAAGCCGACCTTCATCGACTTTATCGAACACGATCTCCATCTCTACAGGGGCATTCTCCATCTCGAACGCTGCGGCCTGGTCCGTTTTTGGGAAACCGAAGGCAAGATCAAGTCGCGGCTCGGGCAGGAGTTCGGTTACAACCCGCACGAGTATAAGAACGCGAAGTATCCAGATGTACTTGTCGACTTACCGAACGCAGATCGCCCTTGGGCCGTCGAAATGGAGCTCTCGCGGAAGTCTACGGAACGATACTGTCGCGCGATGAACGCCTACGCGAGCATGAAGGACGTCGGCGGCGTGGTTTTTGTCCACAAGAAGGATGTCATCAAGAACGCAATCCTGCGCGCGATCAAGACGACTTATTTTCCGTTAGACGAAACTCCAGTGGCCTTTATCTCGCTCGAAAATTGGCAGACAACGCCGAGCCAAAGTTTCCGGAACGTGGTCGGGCCACTGTGCAGACATCCTGCAAACGCTGCATGATGTGCGCTTCGGCGCGCCGGTTCGTCATCTGATTCTTACAAACCGAAATCACTGCTGAATTCGATTCCACCCGCCCATTCAACGGTTCCTCTTTTGCTCCTGACCTCCCTCCCCCGACGAAGCGGTGAAGGGAGGTCAGGAGCGAGTAACCTATCCATCTGGGCGGGTGGAAGTTTTGCGGTTTTAACTGAGCATGATCCATACGGACGAACCTTGAGCAATCAGGGGTAAGGAAGTAACATGGTCAGCAACATTTACGAGCTGAAAAGCTCGGCGATCTTTGACAATCGAAGAGAACGCGAGTGGCTAACGACGAAGGAAGCAGCTCACTTTCTCGCGGTCAGCCCGAACGCGCTCCGAATCATGGTGCATCGAAACCAGATCGAAGCGTACAAGATCGGACGCCGACTGCGATTCAAGCTGAAGGACTGCCAGGCCCTCTTTCAAAAGAAAGGGGCCTAAAATGGCGATCAGAACCTATATCGAGAACGAGAAAAAGCTGTACGAAGTCTATGTGAACGGGCGCAATTCCCGCGGAGCAAGAGTCCAACGGAAACGCAATGGGATCGAAACCCTCCGCAAAGCCGAGCAGGTCGAATTTGAGCTCAAGCGCGAGCTGGCGGTGCTGCGAGAGGAAAAGGTGCCGCTCCGATTCGGTGAGTGGTTCGACGAGTGTATGCGGCAGATGAAGATCGACAAGCGACCTTCCACCGTGGACAACTACCAGAGCCAGATCCGCAAATGGGTGCTCCCGCATTGGCGGGATACCGAGATGCGGGCGATCACCAGGGCCGACGTGCATGAGATGATTTTTGAGAAGTGCGCGGCGATCCGAACGCCCAACAACCGCAAAACCGTCTTGAAGCTCGTAAAGAGGCTTTTCGAGATGGCCGTGGACGAAGGCGTGATCGACCGGACTCCCTGCGCGGGAATCCAGGTGAAGGCTTCGGAGGTGGAGCAGAAGGTGCTCACCACCTCCGAAGCCGAGAAGTTCCTGCGGGAAGCAGCTCTTGCCGATCATCGTTTCTATCCCATGTGGGCCTTGGCCCTCATGACGGGGATGCGATCGGGCGAGATGTTCGCGCTCCGCTGGAGCGACGTGGACCTGGATAGCCGGATCATTCATGTGACGCGGCAATGGACTTCCAAGAATGGGTATGGACCGACGAAAACGCAGAAATCGAGGATCGTCCCGATCTCCGACGACCTTTTGAGCTTCCTGAAAGGATTAAAGCTCAAAAGGGGCGCGGAGGAATCTGTTCTACCGAGGTTCCCGGAATGGGAGAACGGCGAGCAGGCGCGGATTACCCGAGAGTTCTGCCAGGTCGTCGGCGTCACACCTATCAAGTTTCACGATCTGAGAGCGACGTTTATCACCAACTTACTGGCCCGAGGCGAATCCTTGGCGCGTGTGATGTCCATCGTTGGGCATCACCAGCTCAAGACCACGAACGGCTATCTACGAAAAGCCGGGGTGGAGGTTCAAGGCGGTACAGATAAGCTGGGTTATAAACTTCCGCAGGTCGGTGAAGCCCAAATCCTGAGTTTGCGGCAGCGGGGCTGAAACGCCTTGCTTCCCGATGCTTCTCGCGATACCGATTGTTAAAGTTTTCGCGGGGTTGGGCGCAACCCATCCCCGCAACCAATCCCTACGATAAAATACTTTTCAAACTTCTCGTTGTGAACCTGATCGGGGGGCATGGCGGCGAAGCCTGCTTTTGTTGGTCTTTGGATTTTCTAAAGCATGCCAAGTCCACAGGCTCTGTACCTGTGGACTTGGACTGTTGATTGGATTGGAGGGCCAGCACTTCTGCTTGGACCGGATGACAATGAATGTCGATCCCGTCAGGGCGAAACACCAGACGGTCAATTAACTGTGCGAAGTAGCTTTTTCTGAAGTGATGTGGTCGCCAATCTTTACGGGAGGAGGTCCCATGTACAAAGCAATGCGAGCTGCTTACCTTGTGCAAGCGGACCCACAAACGACAGCTCCAGTACAAAAGAGAATCATGGCCGCCGAAGTCATTGGCCAATCTGAGAGGACGATTTAATATCCGATCCGAACATCAAAGACGTATGTCTTGACGGCAAATCTACGCAACTTATGGAACGGCAAGGAAATTCAGCAGTTGATTTTATCATTGATACCAGCTGCCAATTTGCCATTGTCATTCCTTCCTTCGTGGCGGATCAAATTGGTCTCGACGAATCGACATTGGTTCAGACGTTCGGGGTCAGCAATGCCGATGGCTCGACGGTCGAAGCGCCCACTCTCAAAGTGCTTCTCGTCATCAACGGTATTCCGATTATAACGACTGCAGCCATTTCTGGAGCGACTGGAGAGAAGGCGTTGGTCGGCGCCGAGCTATTGTCTTTGTTTGATTTGCAAATCCGCGAAGATTCTTGCCGGCTGTAGCGAGAAACAAAATTTTCTGAGCATTTTCTAATAAGCGAGGTGATGATTCGCTTATGGGCGAGAGAAAAGAGATCCGTGTCACCACTTTTATCGACGAATACACCCAATGCGAGTTGCACGCGACGTTCGAAAATCGTGAGCCAATCATTCAAACGGTCAACATCGTCGGTGACTGCGTCGTCACCATGGATGACCTCGATGACGAGGGCAAAGAATTTTTTGAACGAGACTCGGCGATTGATGGAAAAAAAGCAAAAAATCATGACCGGTGCTCAGGCAATCAAGCTGTCAGTTTGGCGAAATTCCTTAAGCTGCGAAAAGATCGGGAGCTGCCCGGGTACCCTAAAGATTGGGGCTAAGAAAAGGGACCTGTCTCGGAATCGAACCGAGGTATCCCCTTCACAAACCATCAAAGCTAATCCTCGATCGCTTATGGAGGGGGCGTTTTTCCACTAAAACTAACAGGTCATAACTTTTTTAAGAGCCAACTTTAAAATGCGGGATTCCTTGATATCAATATTGAATCTGGATTGAGCTTCTAGAATAAGCGCACTCTCAAGCCTTTTAGCATTATTTTTAAATTTACTGAATTTTGGTTTCGCAATGAGATCAGAGATCTTTTCTTCCGAAGGTGCTCCTAGGCGCGAGAGCTGTAATCCAATTTCCTTTGCTGATTTGGTAAAAAGAAAAAAATCGTCAACGTTCAGTTGATTGTAGGAGCTTGGAGATGACCTAGTTTTGTAAAAGCTCTGAATTTTTTCCTGATAGATACCTATTTTAGAGAACCCCTGATCGACCAGTTTCTTGCTCTTATCGTCATTGTGCATGAAATGGTTTCGCACGACCCTATAATACTCAACTACTGCAAGATGCTCAGGACCAATGGCTTTACTAGAGCCATTGGGCAGTCCTTTTATATTTTTTAGGGTATTCGAAATCAGTGTTTCGCCATCTTCCTTGGGAGTCCATGTATCCCAGTAGCCTTTGAATTCTTCTTTATAGTCACCTAGAAAAACTTCGAAAGCTTGATACACGGACAATATGTACAGCCCTGACATACGATGCAGAGTTTCTAAAAAAGAGTCGGAGCGAACATTGATTCCAACTTCACGAGCCATTTTTTCAACATAAACAGCAGGATCTTCTTTACGCTCAGCTTCTTTCAGAAAGTGTCGAAGTGCTACTTCATTTACTTCGATATAGGCATCATATTTCCCAAGACTTGTCTTCATGTCCTTGAAACTTTGAAATACAAATTCTAAACCCATGTCTGCGAGCTCCTGCAGTTTGAAACTACTTGCGTTTTGGTTAATAGCTTTTGCACGAGGATGGATCCCTTGCTTCGAGAAGAGTTCGGATAACAAACGGCCGCCAACAGTAGGACTGACGTAAAGATCACTATTCTCACGCCATCAGTTTCGTGGTGGCTCGCGTCCCTGTCCAGAGCCAAATGGGATTGGCCTCAGTCCCAATCTCCTAAATCTGAAAAACGAATTCATTTTCCTTCGGCCACTCGGGTGTGCCGTCGACGCGGTAGCCTCTCAGCCACAAGATTTGGTCGCGGTTTCTCACGTAGAAACCGGCGGGGTCGGCCTCGCTTTCGGGGGGCGGGGAGGCGACCGTCAGGTAGGGGCCTTCGCGCTGGTTTCGGTATTGAAGTCGGAGGTGGGCCGCCGTATGGAGCGGGCAGGGGCGAAGTCCGCGCGCGGCCGCGTGGTCGAGGATTGTCTGCAAGGACTGTGGACCTTCGAGACCGAACTCACCCATGCTTGTTTTGATGAGCTTCAGCTTTTGTGGGGCATGATCCGGGTTGAACCCGGGATGCGCGAAAAGTTTTTGGGCAGAGTCATTGAACTGAACGCCCGCGGCCCTCAGCTCTTGGAGCAATGTGTCCTTGGGCGTCCCGCCGATGAGAAGTTCGCAGAAAATTTCCATTGGGTTCACGTTCTCATGTCGCCCTGAAATCTCCAACGCGAACTTCGTGCGCAGCGCGCGTCTTGCCCCGATTCTTCGCTTTCGTTAACGTGAAATAAAATCGAGGAGGCCACTGATGCCGAAGTTTGTCGACGGATTCGTGATTCCGATTCCGAAAAAGAACGTGAAAGCTTACCAGAAAATCGCGCGGGCCTCGAAGGCGCTTTGGCTCAAGCACGGAGCACTCGATTATCAAGAGTGCGTCGGCACGGACATCCATGTGAACTTCGGTCTGCCATTTCCGAAGCTGACCAAACTCAAGGCCGGCGAGACCTTGCTCTTCGCCTGGATCACCTATAAATCAAAAGCGCACCGCGACCGCGTGAACGCGAAGGTGGAAAAAGATCCGCATTTGTCAAAAATTGCGCCCGATCCGAAGAGTCCACCCTTCAACTCCAAACGGATGTCGGCAGGCGGATTCACGGTTATCGCTTAGTTCGCGAACCCGCACTGCCCCCGGAGGCCCCATGTCGACCGAAGACTTCTTGCGCGACTTTCACCGAAAATATCCCGGCTGCACCTCGGTGGTGCTCGCCACCGGACGGACCGAAGAGGGCGAGACCTCCTACGACATCGTCGCCTCGCCCCTCAAGGCGCACACGCCCACGTCGATTCTCGATCTGGCCTGTGGCGACGGTTACCTACTTGAACAGGTCCGCGCGACCTATGCGCCTACGGCAACCCTCACGGGCGTGGACCTCAGTCCCGATGAACTCAGCGCCGCAGCCCACCGTCTTGCCAACACAGAAGTTTCGCTTCACGAGGGCCGGGCGCAGCGACTGCCCTTCGCGGACGCGACGTTCGATGCCGTACTTTGCCACTTGGCGTTTATGCTCATGGACCGGATCGAAGAAGTCGTCGCGGAAATTCACCGCGTGCTGAGGCCCGGCGGAGTTTTCTCGGCCGTCGTGATGGGGCCGCCCCATGACGATCCCGCGACCGCAATCTTTCGCACGGTCTTCGAGGAGATCCTCCACGAGGAGGGGATCGCCAAACCCACACCCCTCGGCGACGCCCGCACGAGAGAGACCGACGGCCTGCGCGGTCTTTTCGCCTCAAAACCTTTCCAAGCCCCGGTCGAGTTCCGTGACTTCGTCGTGCGCTGGCGCGTTCCGGCTCCGGCCGTGGTTGAGTACTTCGAGCTGACTTACGGAGTGGGGCGACTGCCGACGGAAACGCGAGCGCGCTTCGCGACCCGCTACCTGGAGCGACTCCGCCCCCTCGAAGATCAGGAGCACCTCGTGCTTCACGCGCAGTCCCTACGCCACCTCATGGTTCGCAAGCCGGGTTGACGCTCGGCGCGAGGCCGGACTGCAATTTGCTCCCGTGACCGATTCGGGCGAATCTACTCCAAGTCCAAAGGAGCCCCCGCATGCGCCCAGAGTCGCCGAAGCCCCCGCGCCGTTACCGCTACGGTGTCGACACCGTCATGGAACTTTTCGACATCGGCCCCTGGGTCGCGCTGCTGGTTCTGGCGATGGTGGGCGCCGTCTTCATGGCGGGCGCTTACTACATCGTCAAAAGCGCGCCGCCCTCGCAGGTCACGATGTCCAGCGGTCCCGAGGATTCAAGTTTTCATCGCACGGCTCTTCGCTACCAGAAGGCGCTCGCCGAAAGCGGAGTGAAGCTGAACATTCTGCCGTCGGAAGGTTCCCTCGAAAACCTGCTGCGCGTGATCGACGCCGATCAGAAGGTGGACCTCGCGCTGGTGGCGACGGGCGTGGCCGAGGACGTCGCGGGACTTGAGCACGTGAATTCACTGGGCGCGATTTCAAAACAACCCATTTATCTTTTCTACCGTGGCGCGCCCATCGAGCGTCTTGTCGAGATGAAAGGCAAAAAGATCGTCGTCGGCAAAGGCGGATCGGGCGCGCGTAAACTCGCGCTGAAACTTCTGGAACTCAACGGCATCAAAGAAGACACCACCCCTATCTACAATCGCGACGCGCAGGAAATCGCGGGTTCGCTGCTGTCGGGGGAAATCGACGCGGCCTTCATCATGAGTGAAAACATGGCGATCGCCGAACTCCGCAAGCTTATGCTCGCACCCGGCATTCGCCTGTTCAGCTTTCGTAATGCGAACGCCTACGCGCGCAAGATCGATTACCTGAACGTCATGGATCTGCCCCAAGGCCTCATCGACTTCGGCGCGAATGTCCCCGCGCAGGACGTGGAACTCGTCGGCCCCATGATCGAACTGATCGCGAGTGAAAATCTACATCCCGCCATCAGCGATCTGGTGCTGGACGCCGCGACCTCGATCCACGCGCGCCCCGGAATGTTTCAAAAACGGGGCGAGTTTCCGCTCGCCATCGAGCAGAACATCAAACTCAGCGACGATGCGACCCGCTTCTACAAATCGGGGAAAACCTTCTTCTACCGTCACCTGCCGTTCTGGCTCGCGAGCTCCATCAACCGGATCCTGATCGTGTTCGTCCCGATGCTGGTCCTTCTGATCCCGGCCGTGCGCAGCGTGCCGGCCCTCTTCCGCTGGCGAAATCAAATTCGCATCCGTCGGCTTTATCGCGAACTCTTGCAGGTCGAGCAGAAAAGTCGCCGCGAAAATGATCAGCGCCGATTGGAGGTCCTGCGCGCGGAATTCGAGCGCATTGATCAGGCTTTGGGACGGATGCGCGTGCGGCCGGCCTATGCGGATCAGTTCTATCATTTGCGTGTCCACGTCGATTACGTGCGCCGACTTCTTTCGGGAACGAGCACCGAGATGCGCCCGCTACCGAACGAAAATCTTTAGAGTGTAAACTCGCTGCGCGAAATAATGCTCTTCCAAACCTCCGGCCCGGCGCGAAAGTCTTTACGACGAAGCGGGCCGGGCGTAATCTTGCGCGGATTCAACGGAGGTCCGCCATGATTCCCACTCGATCCTTTGCCGCCTTCTCTTCCAAAGAACCCCTCGGCCCGTACCGCTTTGAGCGCCGTGAACCGAAACCGCACGATGTCGTGATCGACATCAAGTTCAGCGGGATCTGTCACTCGGACATCCACACGGTGAAATCCGAATGGGGACCGACCCAATACCCCATCGTGCCCGGTCACGAAATCGCCGGCGTCGTGCGCGCCATCGGCTCGCAGGTAACGAAACACAAAGTCGGCGACCATGTGGGCGTGGGCTGTTTCGTCGATTCGTGCCGCACTTGCGTGAACTGCAAAAGTGATCTGGACAACTATTGCCTTGAGGGGATGACCCAAACTTACGGTGGCATGGAGCGCGACGGCAGTGCGCGCACGCAAGGCGGCTACGCGGATGTGATCGTGGTTGATGAAAACTACGTTTTGCAGATTCCGAAGTCTCTTCCGCTCGACAAGGCCGCACCCCTTCTGTGCGCGGGGATCACGCTCTACTCGCCGCTGAAGCACTGGCACGCGGGGCCGGGCAAAAAAGTGGCGATCATGGGTTTGGGCGGCCTCGGTCATATGGGAGTGAAGATCGCCGCGGCCTTAGGGGCCGAGGTGACGGTGCTGAGCCACTCGGATAAAAAGCGTGAAGATGCGAAACGTATGGGCGCGCAACATTTCGTAGCCACGAAGGAGCCGGGCGCGCTCAAGAATCTGGCGCGGACTTTCGATCTGATCATCAATACGGTTTCGGCCGAGCTCAACATGTCGGACTACTTCGAACTTCTGAAGCTTGACGGCACCCTCGTGGTGGTCGGACTTCCGGAAAACCCGCTGTCCATTCATCCTTTCCCGCTCGTGATGATGCGGCGGAGTTATGCGGGTTCGGTGATCGGCTCCATCAAAGAGACGCAAGAAATGCTGAACTTCTGCGGCAAGCACGAGATCATGCCGGACATCGAACTCATCAAGCCCGCGCAGGTCAATGAAGCCTACGAACGGGTTTTGAAGAGTGATGTCCGTTACCGATTCGTGATGGATATGGGCGCGCTCTAGGTCTTTTCCACCCGCCCTTCGTCGCGTTGGCGAGGGGCTTCGAGTCGTTGCGAAGAACTCTTCCAACCTGGACGAAATGAGGGGCGCGGAGTTCAGGCGGTCGTTCATTTCGATCTGACTTTCAACTCCACGATCGTTGCGCGAGTCGCCCAATGAGGGGATCTTAATTTCTGAAGCAAGCCTATAGTTTCCAACACCTTGGACGATAAGAAAGGGTCCTTCTTAACGGGATTCTGAGGTGTCGGTGGACTCGTTCGAACTCGAAATCAAAACGGATTTTCTGAATGAAGCGAAAGAGCTTCTAACAAACACAGAGCAGTGTTTTCTGATTCTTGAGAAGTCGCCGGACGACTTCGAAAACTTGAATCAGATTTTTCGGCTCGCGCACAACTTGAAGGGCTCATCGGGTGCGGTGGGCTTTGCGGGGCTGAGCGATTTCACGCACAAGCTCGAGAACCTGCTGATCGCGGTCAAAGAGCACAAAGTGAAATTGACACCCGCCGTGGTGGACCTGCTGCTGCGTACGAACGACTATCTCGTCGCGACGATCGACACTCTGCTGAGTGATCTGGATGCGGGCTACGAGAACGCCGCCTTGGCCGGTGAGCTGCAATTGGCCGCGAGCGGCGAATATGCGGGCGCGACCGAGGACGTCGCGGTCACCGCGGAGGTTTCGACGGAAGAGTCACCTGCTCACGACGAAGAGGCTCCCCAAAAAATTTCACGGGCGGCGCCCGCGAAGAACCGCGATGAAAATATCCGCGTCAGCCTTTCGCGGATCGAACAACTATTGAATAACGTCGGCGAGCTTTCGATTTTGCAGGCGGTGATGACCGAGCAGAGCGTGACTCTCGGAGGAAACTTGCCGCAGCTGATGCGCGAGACGCTCAGCTCGATGACGAAGATCATCAAAGAAACGCAGAGTCTCTCGATGGGTTTGCGGATGCTTCCCGTGAAACAAACTTTCCAGAAAATGGAACGCTTGGTGCGGGATACGTCCAAGGCTCTCGGAAAAAAAGTCGAATTTCACATGAGCGGCGAGGACACCGAAGTCGACAAAACCGTTCTTGAGCAGTTGGCCGATCCGCTCGTCCACATTATCCGCAATGCCGTGGATCACGGTCTTGAATCCGGCGAAGCGCGCACGGCGTCCGGCAAACTCGAGACCGGTCATATTCACCTGAAGGCCTATCACCGCGCGGGGCAAGTGATCATCGAGATTCGTGACGATGGCAAAGGGCTGAACGGCGACGTCATCGTGGCCAAGGCGAAGTCGAAAGGCTTGATCCCGCAGGATGCCTCGCCCACGCCGGCGCAAGCGCATCAACTGATTTTTCTGCCCGGGTTTTCGACCAAAGAAAACGTCACGGACGTTTCCGGTCGGGGGGTGGGGATGGACGTCGTCAAGACGAGCGTCACCGCCCTGAAAGGACAAGTCGAGATCGAAACCGAGCTTGGCAAGGGCACCTGTTTCCGAATCTGCTTGCCGCTGACGCTCGCGATTATCGACAGCGTTATTGTCATGTCGGACGAACACCGATTCGTCATCCCGTTATCGCAGATCTCGGAGTTCTACCGTCCGGCGGCGACCGACGTGAACTTCGTCATGGACCGCGAAGAGATCGTCAGCGTGCGCGCCGAAACGATGGGCGCGCACCGATTGGTTGAGCTTGTGAACGGCAAACGCCCAGCGAACGTGAAGCCCGTTTCCGAATACACGGCGCTGATCGTGAGCGATGGGAGCGCGAACAAGTCCGCGATCCTGGTCGACAAGATCGTCGCGCAACAGCAGGTCGTCATCAAGCAACTCAGCTCGGAAAGCCGCGACAAGGTCGGCTTCATGGGCTCGGCGATTCTGGGTGACGGAAAGCCCGCTTTGATTCTGGACCTATTTGAACTGCTTAAACATTTGGGCGCGCCCAAGGCGTCCGCCCGCAAAAAGATCGAGCCGAAACTGGAGGCCGCATCATGAGTTACGAGGAAAGCAAATCGTCGGCGAAAGCCCGTCAAGTGGCGACGAGTGAACGATATCTGGCGTTTCAGCTCGGCAAAGAGCAGTACGCCATTCCGCTCTTGCAGGTGAAGGAGGTCATCGAAATGACCGAGCCGACGCCCATGCCGAAGTCGCCGCCTTTCTTCAAAGGCATCATCAACCTACGTGGTCAGGTGATTTCGGTACTGGACCTGCGCGCGAAACTCCAGCTGCAAAAGATCGAGAATGGTCCCAAAACGGCGATCATCATTTTGGACCTGGATCCGGAGCTCAGCATCGGGGTCATCGTGGATCGTATCAATAGCGTCCAAGCTTTTCATGGCGAGGATATGAGTGCGGCCCCCAACACAATGGGCGGGCAAGATCGTTTCGTGACGGCCATCGCGAAACGGGACAACAAGATGACCCTGATCTTGGACATCCGGGCGACCCTGGATATCGCCGATCAGCAATTTCTGGCCCAATCCCGCGTGAATGCGGCTTGATCAAATTCTTAAGGAGTCTATTTTGAAAAAGTTGAGTTTGAATCAGAAAATTTGGGGTGTAATCGGACAGCTGAGTCTGGGGTTCGTCGTCTGCACGTGCCTCGCGGTGTACAGCGCCCACGACGCCCAGAAGGCCTTGCACGAGATCACCGAAGTGAACGTGAAGCGTGACCAGATGACTTCCGAAATCAATTCGACCCACCGGACGCTGTTGATTTCGTTGTTTGAGATCATGGTTCGCCAGGATCCACCGACCATCGAGGCGAACAATAAACGTTTCGAAAAATCGTGGGCGACCCTGCAGAAATATTTCGCGGAGTATAAGAAGATCGGTTCGCCCGAAGGCGTCGCGATCATTCAGAAGTACGAAGCCGAGTACGACAAGTTCATCGTGCTCGCGAACAAGGTTCGCGAACTTGCTTCCGAGAACAAAAACGATGAGGCCCTCGCGGTCCTGGCGACCGCCGACGAGGGGCGGGACATGATGCGTGAGCTGATGATTGAGGTCAACGAATTGACCGCCAAAGATCTGAAGGCCGTGGCGGATGAAGCCATCGCCGATGCGCAGTACTCGCTGGCGTTGAATGCGATCGTATCCGCGGTTTCGATCCTGATGTCCTTGATCATCTCGTTCTTCGTGCTGCGCGCGGTTAGCCGCTCCATCTCGTCGGTCGTGCGTGGTCTTTCGGACAGCGCGCATCAAGTTTCTTCGGCGTCGGCGCAGATCGCATCGGCTTCGGAAGAGCTTTCCCAGTCGGCGACCGAACAGGCCGCATCCCTTGAAGAAACCGCGGCTTCGGTCGAGCAGCTGAATTCGATGGTCGCGAAGAATTCCGAGAATGCCAACTCCGCGGCTTCGACCGCGGACCATTCGCAAAAACGTGCGACGACCGGAAAAGACACCGTCGACAAGATGGCCAGTTCCATGGACGCGATCAGCGTTTCAAACGAAACCATCATGAAGCAGATCAACGAGAGTAACGAATCGATGGCCGGCATCGTGAAGGTCATCGAACAAATCGACAAAAAAACTAAGGTCATCAACGAAATCGTGAACAAGACGGAACTTCTGTCTTTCAACGCCTCGGTCGAGGCGGCCCGCGCCGGAGAACACGGCAAAGGTTTCGCGGTCGTGGCCGAGGAAGTCGGCAACCTGGCGCGGATGAGCGGCGCCGCCGCCGAAGAGATCGGCGCGCTTTTGGAGCAGTCGATCACGAAAGTGAATCAGGTCGTCAATGACACGAAGACCAACGTCGAAAAGCTGGTGACCCGCTCCAAGGGAACCATCAACGAAGGCATCCAAGTCGCGCGCGATTGCGGAGACGTCTTCGAAGAAGTTCTGCATGACGTGAACACCGTGTCGGGCATGGCGACCGAAATTTCTTCCGCTTCGCACGAGCAGTCGCGCGGAATCTCGGAAATCACCAAGGCCATGAGTCAATTGGATCAGATGACTCAGCAGAATGCGGCGACCTCGGAAGAGTGCGCCTCGGCGGCGGAAGAATTGTCCGCGCAAGCCGATGCCCTGAAGGGAGCCGTAAGCCAACTGGTGCTGACGATTCAAGGGGGCAACGGAAAGTTTGCGGAAACGCAAATTCCCGTCGCCGCAACGAAGGTAAGCGCCGCGCCCGCCAAGAAGATGCCGAATAACGTGATCCATTTGAAAGCGAAGGCGCGTCCCAGCCCGAGCGCGCCGGACTTCGCCTTGAAGAAAGCTTCGGGCGATACTCCGGATTACGATAGTGGCGGATTTAGTGACGTTTAGATTGAGGTTGAAATGAACGCGACGGCAAAAATTCTGGCGGGGACGACCACGCCGGAGCTTTCGGATCAAGATCTGAATTACTTCAGCGAAGTGATTGAGCGGCGGGCGGGCATCGCGCTGAAGCCCGCGAAGCGCGATCTGATTCGCACGCGTTTACGCTCGCGGATCGCCGCGCTGTCGTTCGCAAGCTACGAAGAGTACCGTCATCACTTGGCGTCGCTGCCGAAGGACGATCCGGAGTGGCAGGAGTTCACGAACCTCTTGACCACGAACAAGACCGACTTCTTTCGTGAAGCGAAACACTTTGAGTTCATGGTGCAGACGATCCTTCCGCAGTGGCTGAAGACGAACGCGCAGACTTTCAACGTCTGGTCGGCGGCCTCCAGCACGGGGGAAGAGGCCTACACGCTGGCGATGCTGCTGGATCGGCATTTGCCCGCGGGGCGCAGCTTCAAAATTTTGGCGACGGACATCGATACCGAAGTGGTCGCGACGGCGAAAAATTCCGTCTACGCCATCGCGAAAAAACCGGAGATTCCGGTCGAGTTTCATTCGACCTGTTTGGATTTTGGCAAAGGTGATGCGCGCGGTTGGTTTCGCATGAAGCCGCACCTGCGCGAAAAAATCCAGTTCCGTCAGCACAACCTGATTGAAAGCACGGCTCCGGGAGAGGCGGTCTTTGATCTGGTCCTGTGCCGCAACGTTTTGATTTACTTCAATCCGGAAAACATCGACTTCGTCCAGAAGAAAATTTTCCGCACGGTCAAACCGGGCGGTTACTTCTTCATCGGCCACTCCGAGTCGTTGCAAGGATTCAAACACCAGTGGAATCCGCTGGGGCCCTCGATTTTTGGAAAGCCGGGCGCGTGAAACCGGCCGTTTCGCCGACCCATTATTTGAATATTGGCGAGATCATCATCTCGCCGGAACCGATCGTGATCTCGACGGTTCTGGGGTCGTGCGTTTCGGTATGTTTGCACGCTCCGATTTCCAAGATGGGTGGCATGAATCATTATGCCCACCCCAAGCTGCAGTCGAATTACGGTCAGGACGAGGACTATCGCTACGGCGACGTGGCGATTCGCGCCCTGGTCGACGCGATGGAAGAGGCGACGGGTGAACCGCGCGCGACATTCACCGCGAAAGTCGTCGGCGGGGCCACGGAAATCGCGGCGGAAAACTCTGGCCTCGGTATGGGGAAAGAGAACGTGCAGCAGGCGTTCACGACGCTGCGTGCACTGGGGATCAAGGTGATCGGCGAAGACGTCGGTGGGACTCAGGGGCGTAAGGCGCTCTTCCATACGGCGACCCAGCGACTTCAGGTCGCGAAGATCGCTCCCAGCACGGAAGAGATCAAACCGCCGATCCTGGGAGTTCGACCAACGCTCGTGAAAACCGACGCGCCGGTCCCGCGTCCCGCATCGACACCGACGTCAGCGCCCATGCCGACTCGTCGTCGGCGCGTGATGATCGTCGACGACTCAAAAACGATTCGTGATCTGTTAAAACGAATTCTGTCGGAAGACCCCGAGCTGGAAGTTTGCGCCATGGCCGCCAGCGCCGAAGAGGCCACCGAGATGCTGCTGCAATCGCGTCCGGATGTGGTGACTCTGGATGTCAATATGCCCGGTCAATCGGGGGTCGAATGGCTCGAAGCCACGCTGCCGCGTCACGCGATTCCGGCCGTGATGATTTCGTCACTCCAGTTGCGTGAGGGGAACGAGGTCTTCCGTGCCTTGGAGCTTGGCGCGGTCGACTACATTCAAAAACCGACGCTGGCCGAGCTTCCGATCGTGAGCCCCGTCATTCGTGAGAAGGTGAAGGCGGCGTCCTCGGCGAAAGTCTTCCAGCGCCGTAAGTCGGCCATCGTGCGCGAGAAGGCGGGCGACGTCGACTTCCGGACGATCTTGGCGATCGGGGCCTCGACCGGGGGCACGGAAGCCTTGAAGGATTTGATGTGCGGAATGCCGGACGAGATCCCGCCGACCGTGATCGTTCAGCATATTCCTCCGGTTTTTTCCAAAGCCTTTGCCGACCGGCTCAATCAGCTTTGCCCTTTCGAGGTCAAGGAAGCCGAAGATGGAGACGAACTTCGCCCCTCGCGGGTTCTGATCGCGCCCGGCGGACGGCAAATGAAATTGCAGGCGACGCGCACGGGTTACTGCGTTCGCATTACCGATGATCCGCCGATGAATCGTCACAAACCCTCGGTGGACTACCTTTTCCATTCGGTCGCGGAACTGATCGGCAAAAATTGCGTCGGCGTGATTCTGACCGGCATGGGGGCGGACGGGGCGAAAGGACTTTTGAAGCTTCGTCAGCTGGGGGCGCGCACGCTCGCGCAAGATGAGGCCAGTTCGGTCGTCTACGGCATGCCCAAAGCGGCCTTCGAGATGGGCGCGGTCGAAAAAGTCGCCCCCCTCGACGAAATGGCCCACGAGGTTTTGCTCGCGCTCCGCCGCCGTAAGGCGGCCTAGTATCCTACCGCCGTAAGGCGGCCTAAGCCAGCGCGCGTTCCAAGCGCTGACGAAGCTCCCCCACCGAAAGCTCTTGCCACTGCAGAAGTTCCAGATAGGGATCGCCTTGAAGACCTAAGGCCTCGCCGAAGGCGGGTTCGGTTTTCAAACCCCGAGCACGGGCCTGAACGACGCGGTCACGCAGCTTTTCTCCTCCGTACTTCAAGAGCTTTTCTTCGATCAGGAAATGTCGGTAGGCGCGTTGCAGGACGGGTTCGCGATTTTGCGCGAAGATTTCGAAAGGAACGTCATCCATCACGAAATTCGTGATCGAGGTCGTGAGTTCATCCACCGTCAAACGTTGTTGGCGAAAGCTCACGCACGTTGCGAAGCGACGCCGAAGTTCAAGATCGAGCGCATCGAGGTCACTCGCTACGAAAAGCAGATCCAAATCGGAAGTGAGAGTGTCCAGACCCAGCGGAAAGGTTCCTGCGACCAGAGGGCGGAACGAAGCGAAGTCCTCTAGAATCCGCGAATTTTTCAGGGCCGCGGCCGCGCGCGTGTGGGATTCCATTCGCACGACCGAGTGAAGCGAAAGATGGTGAAACTTCAAGTTGCGTTCACCCAGCTCGAGTTTCAATTCGGCGTTGAAGTTTTTCGGTGAGAGCTCGAAGGGAAGGTCCGCGCGCTGGATCTCTTGAAAGCTTTGATCCGCGACGATCTCGATATGCTCGAAACCTTCCGGTGTCGGTCGACCGGCCTTTGGCGCGGGAAGCTCGATGACGTCGATGCGGACTTCGCGCCAGAAGAGGGGATTCCGCAGTTGAAAACAGGCGATGGGGCGTCCGTTGACGGGCGTCTCGGTGAGAAGAATGTCACTGACACGAAGCTCTTCGCGCAGCTCTATGTAGCGTGAAAGACTTCCCACGCGGTAACACAGATGATCCACGTCCCAATGAGCGGGAAGTGCGAAGGCCCGCCGCTCCAGGTCGCGACCGAGCGCCTCGAGAAAGGGCAGGGCTTGCTGCATCAGGGGATGACTCATGTGTTCCTTTGCTGTGGCGCCTGGCGTTGACTCGTCTTTTTCTCGCCCTACGTTCACGATTTCAATAAATTTGTCGTTCGGAGGCTCCATGAAAAGCATCATCACCGCATTGATTCTGCTGAGCACCTCGTTCGCGTCCGCCGCGACCCCCGAAATGTTGCAAAATATTTGCGAGACCGGGGTGCGTGCCCATCCGACGAAACCCGGGTTCTGGCATATCTACCGTCCGAGCTTGGTTGAGTCGAGCGGAGTTCTTTACGCCACGCAAAGTCTGCCTCCGGCCTCGGCCGGAAGCTATGCGGTCGTGAAGGTCGATGCCCAGGCGCCGGGACTGGTGACCGAGGTCTTGCGTTTCGAAAATTCGATTCGCGATCTCGAGGTCGCGGAAGGACAGTTGTGGGTGCTTTTTGCGGACCGGCTGCTCGGATATGATCTGATCACCTTCGAGAAAACGGCGGACGTGGCGACGGGGCCCGCACCGACGGTAGCGAATGACGAGGCCCAGGCCCTCGTCGTTTTGGGCGGGATGCTCGTCATCGCCCATGGCGAAAAGGGCGCGGTTTTTTATTTCCCCTCCACCAAACAAATGCTGGCGGGAAGCGATTTGGGTTTGCAGCAGACGAATGGTCACCGTTCCAAAGTCATTGACGTCGCCCGCGTCGATGACAAACAAGTGGCCTTCGCCGTCGAAGGTGTGACCGTGGCGAATAATCCGCCCTTCCCCTTCAATGGTGTTTTGCTGTGGGACCTGCAGAACAACGAGCGTGCGGTGGCGAATTACGACCGCAAAGGCAGCGGCGTTCTTTCCAACGCGGTCCTGCAGGTGCGCGGCGACCAGGTGCTGATCAACAACTGGGGGATCTTGCATCAAACCTCTTTGAGCGGAGTCCGTGCGGCGCAGCCGGTCCTGGTCAACTGGACGCCCGTGTACTTCGAGGTGAATGGTCAGCGGCGGCCCGGTGAACTTTTGGGCGATCTGCTGGCCGAGGATAACCAGATCCTCGCCTGCGCGCAGACGAACTATCCAGACCCGGTTTCGGGTCAAGTGATTCGTAAAGCGGTCGTTTATCAAGGCCGCTACTAGCTTTGTCGCTCAGGATCGCGCGCGTTCTTCATGCAGGTTATGTGTTCGAACTGGCGGGCACGCGCGTGCTTTTCGATCCGCTCTTCGAGACTCCGTTTAGCCGAAATTGCCACGCCTTTCCCGACGTGCGTTTTGACGTCGCCCGTATCCGCGAAGAGCGTTTCGATGCGCTCTTGATCTCGCACTACCATGACGATCATCTGTCCCTCGAAAGTCTGGATTTGATCGCGCGCACGACGCCGATCTATCTGTACTCGGTGCACGAAGAGTTCTTTGCTCTTTTGCGTGAGATGGGTTTTCGCGAAGTTCACGCGCTGGATCTGAACATTCCGGTGAAAGTGGGGGAGATCGAAGTCATCCCGCGCCCGGCTCTCGACGCCGACACGGATTCGATTTTCGAAGTTCATGCGGACGGACGGCGTATTTTAAATGTGGTGGACTCTTGGATCACGGATTCCACCTTGGCCCGTTTACCGGGCCCCTGGGATCTGGTGTTATGGCCTTTCCAAACCCTGCGCGAGATCGAGGCGCTGTGCCCCGCCTTGCGTGAGCCCGCGACGGGTGAGGTGCCCAGTGAATGGCCTGCGCAGTGGCGGGTTTTGAATCCACGCGCGCTCGTACCGAGCTCGTGTCAGTTTCGTTTTCCGCCGGGCTCATGGTTGAATCATGAGTATTTTCCGATCACCTATGCGGGCTTCGCCCGGCAGGTCCGTGCGGTTTTACCCGAAGTACAGATCGTGCGGATGGAACCCGGTGAGGTTTGGGAATGGGACGCCGGGCAGATGCGGCGTTGCGGTCGACTTCCGTGGGTTGAGCTTTTGTCGAGTGAACTGGTCGAGTACGTTTACGATCCGGAGGGGATCCCCACTTCCATCGGTGAGATCGCGCGAAGCTTGGGGGCGCTCGATCCGTCGACGCGGACCTTGATTCGCCAGTGGGTGCGCGCGCAGAATTTCGCGCCCAACTTCAGCTGGCGTTTGATGATCTACGATGAGACCGGGACGGCCGAAGTTTTCAATTTTCCCGAAGGGGTTGAACCCGAGGTGCTGACCGAAATTCCCGCGCTCAAGCTTTGGGCGGCGCTAAAGACGGGCGAGTCTTTGACGTCCATCCATGCGCGCGTGACGCCAAGGGAGCTGCGTGAAGATTTCGACCCCTTGGAGGATCCTTTACTGCAAGCCCTCTATCGGGGGGACGTGGGATGTTATCAACGTGGACAGCTACGGCGTCTGCGGGGTGAGGACTAAAGCGAAAGATCGCGTCCGCGAGTCAGATTCGGGGCGGACAGACGGTAACCCGCGCCGACGACCGCCTCGATCGTGACGCCCGTGTCCTCGAGTTTTTTGCGTAAATTGGAAACGTGAACATCGACCGCGCGTTCGGTCACGGCAACGTGAGAGCCCCAGACGCGGTCCAAGATCTCGCCCCGCGCGAAGATCTTTTGCGGCGTGCGCGCCAGCAGGGTGAAAATCCGAAACTCCAAAGTCGTCAAATCCACGGGTTCGCGTTGGGGACCTTTGAACAGACGTTGTTCGTCCAAAGAGCAGGTCAGATTGCCCAGATGAAGGGTGCGTCGGCGCTGCTCGCGACGCAGTTTCGCTTCGACGCGCAGGCGCAGCTCTTGCGGATCGAAAGGTTTTTCGATGAAGTCCTCGGCGCCCAGGGCGAAGGCCGCCGCCTTCCATGAAAGATCCGTTTTCCCGGTCAGTAAAATCACCGAAACGTCTTCGAACTCCGAAGCGTGTCGGCTCATCAGATCGATGCCGGACCCATCCGGAAGCTCGATATCGAGCAGGATCAGGTGAAAGAATTCACCCGAAGTGAGGGCTTCTTCGGCTTCGCGCAGGCTGCGGGCGAAACGCAAATCGTGGCCACGAAGTGTGGCTTCGAGAATGGCGATGGTATCTAATCCGTCTTCGACGCAAAGAACGCGGCCCACGGACTCAAGCCTAACGGAGACCCCCGGTCTTGAAAAGAGCCGTCGCGAGGTTAGACCTTCGCCGAGGGAAGACGTCCTTTTTTTGGACGAAAAGGACGGACTCTCACGTGAATTTCACCCTTGCCGCAGGGGATTAAGAAATCCTGACGCCGCCATGATTTCGGGCAAATCAAGAAGGTCGATGAATGAGTATGGGCACATGTTGTCCATGTGAAAGGGGTCTTTATGATGATCGATATCCATCCCGAAGAGCATTTCCAAAAAGAGATGGAAGAGATGTCCGTGAAAGGATCGCGTCTGATGAAAGAGACGTACGCTCCACGCTTCCTGGTGGTCGAGGATGATGCCTCGATCCAGCCGGTCTGGGAGCGCATCATTCGGACGATCGATCCGCAGGCCATCATTCGCTGGTCACGCACCGGCGAGGGCGCGGAGTTTTTGATCGAACAACAAAGAAAACGTCACGGCGTCTTTGATTTCATCGTGGCGGACGTGATGCTGGCGGGAAAGATGACGGGCGTCGATTTGTGGCGCAAACATCCCGAGTCCGAGTCGCTGTTTCTGTTCGTGAGCGCGCTCAGTCCGAAAAAGTTCAACGAGATGGTCGGCAAAGATCGGGATCGTTTTCCGTTCCTCGTGAACAAACCCATCGATCCAATCGAATGTATCGAAAGCATTCGCGCCATGTTCGCCTATCGCCATGCGTTCCTCGGCAAAAACGGACGTCCTTCCTAAATCCCTAGACCTAGGTCCCGCCGAAGCCGTTTTGCTTTGGCGGGACCTGGACCCTTTTTTAGAATGGGGCCGGGTTAGATCGGACCATGTCCGGTCTCTCGAAGGGGGAATCTTGGCCATTGTTTCCGTGATCAATCAAAAGGGCGGCGTCGCCAAAACCACAACGTCTTTGAATGTCGCGGCGGGGTGGGCGAAGGAAGGCAAGAAAGTTCTTCTGGTCGATCTGGATCCGCAGTCTTCGGCGACCAAGGCGATCTTCGGCGATCGCGAATTCGAGAAAACGATCTACGACGTCATCGTCGCGGGAACTTCCATTCAAGACATCATCGTTCATTCGGAAAATTTCGGGATCGACGTGGCTCCGGCCGAAATTCTGCTTTCGGGGATCGACATTCAGTTGGCCGCGCACTTCGGCCGCGAAACCATCTTGCGCAAAAAGCTCGAGCCCATCGCGCGCAAGTACGATGCGGTCTTGATCGACTGCTCGCCCTCGTTGGGTTTGATGACGATCAATGCGCTGATGGCCTCGAAGGACATCATCATCCCGATCTGTCCCGAGTATTTTTCGCTGAAAGGGATCGAATTGATCCTCGATACTTTGGCCAATATCCGCACGGGTCTGGGTTATAAGGTCGGCGTGCGGGGCGTGGTGATCACGCGTTTCCGGGATCGTCGTGTCGCCCGCAACGTCATTCAAGAGGTTGAAGAGAAGTACGGTTTGAAAGTGTTCGAACACTACATCCCGGATTCGATCGCGGTGGAAGAAGCACATCACCGTCATCTGCCGGTCTTGGCGTACGCACCCCGTAATCCCGCCGCGAAGGCCTATACCGATCTGGCCCGGGAGATGTGGTAATGGCGAAAAGCAATCCGCTGTTCATCGATTCAACGCTTTTGCGTGGGGATATGATCGGAACCCAGATCGAGATCGGCGACGTATTGCTTTTCGACGGCGAGGCGCTTTACCTCGTGCTCTTGAATGAAAACAGCGAAGAGATCTGTCTACCCATGAGCCCGACGGGGGACACCTCGTACGAGGCTTTCGTTCGTTTGGTGCATCAGCGCCCGGTGCGGTTTTATTTCGGCATCGCGAAGGAAGGCGAACTGCTGTACCGCACGCACGACTACGAACGAATTGCGATGTACGCGTTGATCGAAGTCTGGGATCCGATTCCCGTTTACCAGCCGCTTCTAAGAAGCGCCGCTCCCGCCGCCGAAGAGCCCGTGCCCGAGGTGGCTCCCGCGGCGGCCGTGCAGCCCGCGGGCACCTTGAAAGAGGAAATCCCCCTCGCGAATCTGGACAACTCCCACGCGCGCTCCGCCCCGGTCCTCATGGCCGAAGAGCTCGGGAACATCACGCAGCTTCTGAATAAATGGGGTTTTTCTTAAGCGCTTCGCCGCAGGGGCGTCAGCTCCGTCGGCCACTGCGCGCCCGAGGGGCTTTCCCCGGCCAGCGCCATGAAACGCGGATCCCGGCGGACCAGTTGGCCGAGGTAAGTTCCGAACGCGGTTTGAAATTCTCCCGCGCCTTTTTCGTTGAAGACATGAAGCGAAGGCACGTCGGTGGCGTAGCGCAAGCGGTACAGGATCGCTCCGCAAAGGCGCTTCATTTCGGGCGTGACCGCACGACAGAGCGGCGCCCCGGCTTTCAAGTTCAGTTCGCCCTCGCGGTGCAGGAACGCCAGAAGCTCCAAAAGAAGCCGATCGGTCGGCAGCTCTTGAAGACCCGGAGTCTCCGCGAGGAAGCGATCGCTGAGGGCCAGAAGCTTCTCATCGTGTTCGAGGTACTGCTGGTGATTGAGCGGGGCGGGGGCGGTTGCGGAGGAAGCCCCGGCTCCGCGACGGAGGTAGCGCGCCAGGAAGAACCCGGCGGTCAATCCGCCTATCAGCAGTGAGAGGTTCAGTGCGAAACTTCCCATAAGTGACCCCGTTAGATTTCTCTTCGGTCGGGGATCCGCCTTCACTTAAGTGAAATTATGAATTGAGGTCGCGAATCAAGAGGCCCGTCGGACTTGATGGGGCAGCATTTGCGGGCGGATGAGGCCACGCTCGGTCATGTCCTCGATCAGCTCCAGGATGGTGATCCGCGCTTCGGGACGATCGGGAAGCCGCTCTTTGCCGTCGCGTTCAAGGTCCGCCATCAGTAGCCTTGCGCCGTTGAAGCTCAGAACTTCGCAGATTCTGAGTCGGATTGAGACACAATCCGTGCCCGAAAGGGCGCTCAGCAGCTGCGTATTTGAAACCCCGCGCAGGATGGTCAGCAGATCTTGATCGTCGAAGTAGAGAAGGCGTTCAAAATCACGGTCCGTCATGGCCCCAGCATAGACCGCTGCGGGCGGGAATACCCGCGCGATATGCGGAGCCGCTCAACTTGAGATCACGGCTGACTGAAAGTCGGACGAAGCATCGGAGAATTTGCGTTTTTCTCGCTCCACGCGTAGGGCGCTCCCCACTTATTGCGGGAGCCCCCGCGCGATCCAGTCGGTCAACGCCGAGACCTCACTCGGCGTCAGCGGATCCAGCCCGCTCTGCCGGGGCGGCATACGTTTGTCGGGTCGTTCCGTGACCGCTTCGACGATCTCGCTGCGCGAAGGGCGGCGGCGATCGAAAAGCCATCCTTGTCGGGTCATGGCCGTATAGTCGTCAAAGCGAATGTTGCTCGCCATGCCGCCGGGGGCGTGACACATCAGACACTTCGGCGCGAAGACGTTCGCCTTTAACGACGCGTAAGTCGGCGCGAGCGGAATCGGGGCGGGCGTAGGGGCCGGCGTCGGCGTGGGCGCGGGAGTCGTCGTGAACTCCGGACCACCGGCGCGCACCCAGGTCAGCACATAGGTTTTCAGATCGGGCGGAAGCGTCGCTCCCATGGGCATCATGTCGGAGTCGATGGCGAAGTCGATCAGCGCGAGGGATTGTTTGGTACTGTTGTAAGTCTCGAGACTGACGCCGCCCGCACTGCGTCCGCCGCCATGGCAGTTCATGCAGTAAGGCGCGAAGACCGCCGCGCGCACGCTCGCGTAATCGGGAATATTCCCGGTGGGCGGCGGCGGGACCGGCGTCGGCACCGGAGTGGGGGCGGGCGTGGGGGCGGGCGTGGGGGCGGGGCCGGGACCGGGACCGGGCGTGGCGGGAGTGCCTTCTGGCCCTCCGGCGGCGATCCACTTCAGCACGAGATCTTTTTCGGGGGCGGGAAGCGGTCCCGCGAGCGGCATCTGGTCGGTTTCAATCACGAAGGCGATCAGATCCAGTTTCGCGAACGCGGTGGCGTAAGTTTCCAGATTCACGCCGGCCGTGGAGCGTGTGGCGTTGTGACAGCGCAGGCAGTGCGGTTCGAAAACTCGGACGCGCACATTCGCGTAGCTGAGTTCAGTCACCGGCGATGTCGGTGTCGGCGCGGGCGTGGGATCAACAGGTGGCGGAAGGTGGGGATCAAGCGGGGTTTCGGCCTCGGGTGCGCCCGCCGCGATCCACGCGAGCAGATAATCGCGAAGCTCCGGCGGGAAATCCCCGCGCGGGGGCATGGCGCCCGAACGCACGACCGCGGCGATGCGGTCCCGGTGCGTGAAGGAATTCGCGTAGGACTCCAGATTCACGCCGCCGCTTTGTCCGTGGCACTGCACGCAGTAAGGGGTCAACACCTGGGTTTGTACGCGCGAATAAGAGACGAGGCCCAGCGCGTCTTGCGTGTCCGCTCCGGCGGGGCCTTTACGTAGATTTTCGTTACAGCCAAACAGAAAGAGCGCGCTCAATGAGATTAAAATAAGTTTCATCATAGAGGCGCCCTTCCTTTCGGTTTACTGACAGATGACTTCTTTTTTGATGCGGGTTCCGCCCTTCGAGGCGTGATCCACCATCCGGCAGGTGGAGGTGAACACTTGATCCGCGGTGCGGAGTTCGACCGCGGTCGTCGTCCGCGCCGTATCGATCGTGACTTTCACTTCGGTCAGTCGCTCGGCATCGTTCATGTTGAGCTTGCCGATCGCGTGCTCGGAGCTTTCGGCCATGAACCAGGCTTGGCTTCCGCGCAGAAGATCGACGTCGTCATCGTCTCCACCTTTCGCGAAGACGGTGGTCGATGCTAGAAACGCGAAGGCCAACGCCAGGGTCGCCATTTTCAATGAGATATCCATACTGCTTCTCCTTGTTATTGGGGGGTTATTGGAATTCGCCGTGTCCGGTCCGGCGGAGTTCGTTGAGTCGGTTCAAAATCGTGGTGATGTCGTTTGCGCGGGCGCCTTCGACCGCGCTGGTCAGCTCGTCCGAGAGGACGACTCCCGTCTGGATGAGCTCTTCGTATCTCGCGCGGGCGGGACCCTGCTGATCCGGGGGAGCGTCTCGACCAGTGCGGGAAACTGCGCCTTCGCCGCGATGAAAGCGGCCTTCAAGTTTTGGATGTGCGCGAGCGTTTCGGCTTTCAGCGCGGGATCTTTCGACTTGGTGAAGATCTGGCGGAACTCGCCGCCGATGCTTTGCATGGACTCTTTGAGTCCCGCATGGGCTTGGCTGGTGACGAAAGTGGTGGTGAAAAGAAGCGCGGTCAGGATGAGCGTGCGTTTGAACATAAGGAACCTCCGAGGCCCAAGATGCGCCGTCGTCGGGTCACTGACCACTTGGAACCGCCCCCGAATTTGAGGCGATTTGATGCGATTTACTCGCGGCCGGGGCTCCCTGGGAGGGGCTTTCGGGGGGTGAGGTCCGCCCCGCAGCTCGCGTAGACCGCCTGAATGCGGGGCGCGAGGATACGCAGGAGCTCGAACTCGGATTTGAGCTTTTCGGTGGGGCGCCGCTCGGGAATGCCCGCGGCTCGTTTCACCGTCTTCATGCTTCCGGCCTCAAGATCGAAAACGTGCGAGTAGTATCCGTCCTGGTGGCGGGTGAGTCGGCCATCTTTGCCGACGATGTAGCTTTCGCCCGCGATGTCCAGCGAGCGTCCCTGACAGCGCACTTGGCGGCGGGCGGACTCGAAACTTCCCACCAGGTTTTCGATCAGCATGCAGGAAAGGCGCGACTCGATGGCGCGGTTTTCATCCGCCAGCGCGGCGGTGAATTCGGTGGGCGAGTCGATGGCCTGCGCGAGCTGTTTGCGGAAGACGGGGGTCAGCTGCACGTCCGTTTTCCCCAAACAGTCGGCGTAGTCGGTTTCCGCGTCCCCCGCGCGTCCCCGGCACGAATCGCGACCGAAGACGTAGGCGGTCGCGGGGACGAACAGAAAAGAGGTCGCGGCCGCCGCGCCCCCGCCGATCAAAACGCCGGCGCGCGTGAAGGTCAAGGCGAGCGTCGCGCGGTTGGCGACGATGGAACGAACGACGGTGAAATCCCAGGTCCACGAGGCCGCGCTCGCGGCCCCCAGCGCGATGAGTTTCACCGGCATTTCGCCGCTTCCCGTTTCCGCCATCTGGCGGAAAGAGTAGTCGCGCGCGAAACGTCTTTCCGCGCCCTCGAAATATTTGGCGTCGACGTCGCGACAGTTCGCTTTTTCGAAGCAGGATTTCAGATCGCGCAGCTCGGCCGCAAGACCCGCGCAGGTTTTCTGCTCATGGGCGGTGAGCGGGTATGCCATCGGGATGCGTTTGTCCCGTTCGGGCAGCGCGCGACATACGGTCCGCAGTCCACCCAACCCTTGGGCGCCGGCCTCTTTCGTCAAAAGGGTCACGACTTCTTTTTCACGTGTGTTGAGGGGGCGGTCCATGCGCGAGTAAGGTGACGTGCGGCTTTCGACGAAGGCTTCGCCCTCCGTGGGGATGACAAGGCTTGCGTGTCCGTCGAGGTGATAAAGAAAACGTTCGCGTGTTCCGGAAATGATGAAGGACTCCTCACCACGTGCGGAGGGAATCGAAACGAGGTTGCGACTTACGCAAGGCGACCGGGTCGAGGACATCTCGAATGGAGCGGGCGCCTTCGCGGTCATCGCGAGGACGGGGAGCGGCAAAAGAAAAAGCGTCAATCCCAGGCGCATAGGTCATTAGAGCATGTCTCAAAGCGGGAACTCAACCGGGCCGGGGTCCGGTTGAAACCTCGCGGCGAAGTGCTTGATTTATCAAGGGAAGGCGACAAGGCTCAAAAAAATTTAGAGAAAATCGGGGGTCCCCCCTAAGAAACGACGGGCTCGTTCGTATTCCCTACGAGATCGCAAGTCGTCAGACACGTACCGCCATCGGTACGGGAGGTCCGGTGAACGCAAAAGAAGAATGGCTCAGGACTTTGGTGGTCCAGCACGAAGGGGCGCTGCTACGTTACGCGCGTCGATTCGTGCCGGAGGCTGAGGCCCGTGAGGTCGTGCAAGAGACTTATCTGCGTCTTTGGAGTGAAGACGTCGAGAAGGTCCAGGGGCATGAGGCCGAGTGGCTCTTCTGCGTTTGCCGCAACCAATGTCTCGACCGGCGAAAAGCGGAGGCGAAGGTGAAACAGTCCGCAGTGGACCCCTTGAAGATCGCAAGTTTGGAGCCGACGGCGGAGGAACGTCTGGAGGAACGCGAGCGCGAAACGCGCGTCGAGTCCCTTCTGGGCGATCTTCCCCCGAATCAGCAGGAAGTGATCCGACTGAAGTTTCAAGAGGGTTTCAGCTACAAAGAGATTTCGCGCATCACGGGACACTCGGTGTCCAACGTGGGGGTTCTGATCCACGAAGCGATGAAGCGCCTTCGCCATGAGGGAGGTTTGCAATGATCGACGATTTCAACGATCCCCTAATCACGGCCTACGCTCTGGGAGAGCTCGATGGCCAGGAGGCTGAAGCCATGAAAGATCGCATCGAAAAAGATCCCGTTCTGAAAAAGCATGTGGAAGACATCCAAGCAACCGCGCGTGTTCTGGAAACCGAGCTCGGTGCTGAGGAAAAGCCCCGCCTCGCGGTGAGCGAACGTGAAAGTATCTTCGCGGGCGTGGCGAATCGGCCCGCGCGTCGTGGATTTCTGTGGATGATCAGCGGCGGCGTGCTCGCGGCGGCGGCGGCCTCGGTGATCGCGTTCACCGTTTTGGTTCCGCGTGCGACGATGGAAGATCAACTCGCGGATCTGGCGAAGCTTCCGCCCGCGGCGACCGAGATCGCCCGTGTGGAAACGCCTCCGCCCCCGCCGCGCGAGATTCCCGGAACGCGTGAGGCGAAGCCATCGCTCAGTAAAGACAAGAGTTCCGCGGGGCCCGTCTCGGAAGAGGCCGACGCGATGGCCGCATACGCCTTCGACGAGTCGGTGAGTGAAAGCGCGGCCGTCGAGGAAAGTCTCGCGGAGGGACTCAATAGTGCCGCTCCGGCGGAGGCTCGCGGACGCCGTATGGAAGTGGCTCAGGGAAATCAGGCGCAGCCGAAGAAAATGATGGCGCCGACCTCGGGCTCGGCCATCGGCGGTGGTACGGCCGGACTCGGTAAGGGCGGCTTCGGCGGCGCCGGGATGTATATGGCGCAGATGGATGTCGACGCGAGCATGAACACGGAGGCCTACAAGTTCTTCGAGGACAACAAATTCAAGGCGGTTGCTCAAGACTCGCTGTCGACCTTCTCGACGGACGTGGATACGGCGTCTTACGCGAATATGCGCCGCTATCTGATCGGCGGGAACCTCCCGCCCAAGGATGCGGTCCGCACGGAAGAGCTCATCAACTATTTCAACTACAGCTATCCGCAACCGACGGACGGAAAACCCTTCTCGGTGACGACCGAAGTTGCGGCGGCGCCGTGGAATTCGAAACACCAACTGGTGCGGATCGGGTTGAAAGGTTTGGTTCTGCCCCAGGCCGAACGTAAAGGCTCGAATCTGGTGTTCCTGCTCGACGTTTCGGGTTCGATGAACGACGCGAACAAACTTCCGCTGGTGCAGAAGTCGATGAAACTTCTGGTCGAGAATTTGAACGCGAAAGACCGCGTCTCGATCGTGGTGTACGCGGGGGCGACGGGTGTCGTCTTGTCTTCGACGGCGGTCTCTGAGAAATCGAAAATCATGGCGGCCATCGATGAGCTGCAAGCGGGCGGTGGCACCGATGGAGCCTCGGGCATCGAACTCGCCTACAAAGAGGCGGCGAAGCACTTCATCAAGGGTGGGAACAACCGCGTGATCCTGGCGACCGATGGTGATTTCAATATCGGCCATACGAGCGAAGGCGAACTCACGCGCCTCATTCAAGAAAAAGCGAAGTCGGGCGTGTTCTTGAGCGTTCTCGGTTTCGGTATGGGGAACTACAAAGACAGCACCATGCAGGCGCTCGCGAACAAAGGGAACGGCAACCACGCGTACATCGACTCTTTGCGCGAGGCGAAGAAGGTTTTGGTTGAGCAGGCGGGGGGCACTCTGCACACGATCGCAAAGGATGTGAAGATCCAGGTCGAGTTCAACCCCAAGTTCGTGCAGCAGTACCGTTTGATCGGCTACGAAAAACGTATGCTGGCTCACCAGGACTTCAACGACGACAAGAAGGACGCGGGCGAAATCGGCGAAGGCCACACCGTGACCGCGCTCTACGAAGTGATCCCGGTGGGCGTCGCGGCGGCGGCGACGGGCTCGGTCGATGCTCTGAAATACCAAGCGCCGAAACTGGAAGCGACGACGGCCAGTGCTGCGGCGGCTGAGATGATGACGGTCAAGCTCCGCTACAAAAAGCCCGACGGCGACAAGAGTCAGCTCATCGAAAAAACGGTCCCGCACGAGACCCGTTCTTTCGAGTCGGCCTCTTCGGACATGAAGTTCGCGGCTTCGGTGGCGGGCTTCGCGATGATCCTGCGCGACTCGGAGTTCAAGGGCGACCTGAAGCTCTCACGCGTGCAAGAGATCGCGGGCGCAAACACCGGCGGCGACGACTACCGCAAAGAGTTCGTCGAACTCATCAAAAAGGCGCGCACTCTCGACTCGAAAAAGTAATCCAAATCCGAACCCCTCCCGAAGCCACTCTCGCCCCCTCGAGAGTGGCTTTTTCATTTGTTCCACGGCACCGACTCCGAGAACTGTCTCATTATGTAACACCAAGCCCTTCGTCCGGCGCTCCCGGTGCGGTTCCGGGGGTAGCATCTACTTTCCAGAAGGTAGCAGCTACCTTCTGGAAAGTAGATGCTACCTTTTCCCCTCGGAAACTCAGGCGCAGCGAGGGATTTGCCGATAAAATAGAATAAATACTCTGGATGGGGTGAGGTATGGGCGCACCGAAAATCAAAGAGACTCGTGAGGACGTGCTCACGACGAAGTCCGAAAAGGCGGGGGCGCATGGATTCTTCGAGAGTTTGCTCCGTCGCTTTCGCGGTCTGAGTTTCGCGCTTTTGCTGACTCCGCTAACGGTTGTGTGCGTCTCGTGCATCGGCGTTTCGATGGCGCCCGGCTTGTGGCTGTTTAGTCGCGTGAACGCGGCGACCGCGGAGTGGGCCGAGCCGCTTCACTTCTTGGCGCTCGGACTTGCGCTCGCGACGGGTTACTTGATGTACGGCTTCACGCTGATGGTCGTGGTGCCGCTCGTGAATTTCCTGATGCCATTTCGGGTGAAGCCCTTTCGCGGCCCGTACTATTCGCTCCCGGCGATCCCGTGGTACATTCACAACGCGCTCACCTACATGGTGCGCTTCACGTTCTTGGAGTTCGTGACGCCGACTCCGCTGAATGTTCTTTTCTACCGCATGATGGGCATGAAGATCGGCAAGGGCGTGGTGATCAACACGACGGCGATCTCCGATCCGTGCATGATCGAACTCGGCGATTACGTCACCATCGGCGGCAGCGCCACGATCTTCGGCCACTACGGCCAAAAAGGCTACCTCGTTATCGCCCCGGTCAAAATCGAAAAGGGCGCCAATATCGGCCTCAAAGCGAGCGTCATGGGCGGCTGCGAAGTCGGCGAAAACACCAACATCAAACCCCACGCGGCTCTCCTCCCCAAAACCAAAGTCCCCGCCAACGAAAACTTCGGGTGACCTGGGGGTACCACGTACCGCGAGCGGTACGTGGTACCGCACGCGGAGCATGCTATTGATCTCAGCAGAGATTGAAGTTCAATTCGTGGGGTTGATTCGTGTTTTTGGATTTACGGAGACGAAAGTCAGAATGTCGGAGCGCATTCTTGATGTCGATGGCGTGCCGGTTCTCAATAGGGCGATTCAACCAACGGAGCGTTTCGCTGATATCTCCATCAAAAAGTAAGGTGTCGTCGGCGACGGGAAAAGGTAAGTGGTGTTTTCCCAGTTTTCGGCCGAGTGTTGAATACTCGTAGTCTTCAACGAGTTCGCTCAGTCCCACAGCGAGGGGATTTCGATACACGTATTTATAGACGTTCATGTAATGCGAATAAGTGGATATTCGTGATCGAAAGACTCTTCCCCCGTAAATGTGGTTGATACGTTTCCCCTCCTTTCCGATCGCCTTGCTTGCTTCTCTCATAAAGTAGTTCATTGCTGCGCTCAGATTGGCTTCCGGAAAGCTCGCGAGCATATGGAAATGATTGTTCATCAGTACGAAAGAATGAATTTTGACATTCATTGCTGTGGCGATGAGGTGAAGGTAGCTGCTCTTGATGTCCCACGCGACGGAGATCGGAACTTCGAAAACCTCGCGGTTATTTGATCTGGAGCAGATGTGATAAGGGCTGGTCGGATCGCATTCAAAATGAGCTCTCGGCATACGAGAGTACACTGTGCAGCTAAGAGGCCCGAACGAACTCTGCTTTAATCAAATAAGAAGTGTGAGAGAGTCCGATCCCCGGAAATGGTACCATCTACCGCGTGCGGTAGATGGTACCGCATGCGGTACGTGGTACCCGAGCCCTAATTATGGACGGCGTGGCAGCGGGCGCCGGCGCCGCCGGAAGCGCGGATCGTGGTGGCTTGCTGGAGCTTGGTGAGCTCGGAATCGAAATCGATGCGCTTGCGGAAGAGCCAGGTCGCGAGCGAGCGGCGGATCGGCGTGCGGTTCGCCAGGTTCTTCGGATCTTTCAGGATCTCCTGGAGGTTCAGCACCATGGTGCGGACGTGACCGCGGATCGAGGCCGCTTTCAGCGTCGCCACCGAGAAGAGCAGCGAGAAGTTGATGATGCCCGTCACGAGTTGTGAGACCTCGGTGCGGCCCACGCCGCCGAGCATGCCGTCGACGATGCCGACGTAATCCACGATCACGAAGAACGACGCCACCGCGAGAAAGCCGTAAGTCCCGGCGGTCACCCACTGGGCCGCGCGGCGGTCGTTGACCGTCTTCACGGAGTTGTCGATCGCGATCTCTTTCATCATGTCGCGCGAGTTCTGCGCGATCAACCCGCCGTCACCGTCGGCCGTGGTGTGCGCATCGGCCGCAAGCTGCTGCAGCTTCGCGATCACCTGCTGAGTCGCTTGATCGCGGTAAAGTTTCTCGAAAGGAGCGTACACGCGCTGTCCGAAAGCGTCGCGCGGGCGGCTCGCGAAGGAGCGCACGTCGATCCCCATCTCTTGGATGATCTTTTTGAAGATCGAGCGGTTCGGGATCTGCCGCGAATTCGGATCGACCGGGTCCGCGCCGTAGTGACGCAGCAAAGTGATGAAACTCTGGTAGATCTTGCCTTCCAGGTTGGAGGTATGGCCGATCTTCTCTTCCGGTTTGATCCGCTGGTCCTGCAAAATCAAAGTGTAGAGGTCGATCGCCGAAGCCAACCGGTTCACGGCCTCGATCGCCGACTGCTCTGAGATCGACATCTTCACGATACGGTCCAGAGTCTCGAGATCGCCCAGCATGGCATCGATGTTATCCAAAGAGTAGCTGACCGTGCGCGTCCGATCGGCGAGATCGGTGAACTCGCGGGAAAACGCGCGGGCATCGGAGCCAAGGTCATGCGCCGTGACGGCTTGCGCGGGCGTGCGCTCCATCGCCGCCATCGAATAGCTTGGCGCGAGACTTGAGATCAGGAGGCTGGCCGCTAAGAAAATCTGTGAGAAGTGTTTCATGGCGTCCTCGTTAGAAAATCACGAATTGTTTGTCTTTGAGCCACTTGAGCCAACTGCGCTTCGTATCTTCGGTCTTGAATTTGACCACGATCGCTTCGCTGAAAAGCTCTTCTTTGGAGTTCTCGTCACCGCAAGCGACTTCACCGCTCGAACAGGTGGATTCGTAGAAGGGGAACTCACGTTGAGCGGCCTTCACTTCGAGTTCGTAGTCGGTGTTCGGTGACAGCTCGACTCCCAGGTAGTGATAGAGTCCACCGAAGATAAACTGCATCGGACCCGAAGGACGATACAGACGGTCCATACCGCCGCGACCACCCAGCGAGATCAGCATCTCGTTGTCGAAAACGTCGGTCCGGTCCGTCGAGAATTTATTCGGCAAAGTCACCGGGAACCGGCGGCCCATGCCGTCGATCTTGAAAAGCGTCATGCGGAATTGGGTCGACACCCAGAAAGCTTCCGAACCACCGGCTTCGGTCTGACCGATTTTTTCACCGGCCTCGTTCGTTTCACCGTCGGTGATGGCGGGGGCGTCGAAGCGGCGCGAGTTCATCGACTGGTCCAGGCGCAGGCCACGAGCCTGATCCAGAAGCTTCAGCGATTTCGGGCGGCCCTTGTCGTCCAGACCGATGATCGCTTTTTGGTCGTCAGGAAGGGCGAAGGGATTCGGCGCTTTCCGTTTGATGCGACCTTTGGTGTCGACGTGGATCACGAAATTCTTCTCGCCCAAGTCGCAAGCCAATGAGGTCGGCGCGACGCGGATACCGTATTCGTTCCAGCCGTTCTCGATGCGGGCACCGGCCGTGACCGACGACGAGGGGCTCGAGTTCAAGCCCACGATGACCGATTCCTTTTCACCGGGGAGCAGATCGAATTTATTCGGCAGAAGCTCCAGGTATTTCGGATTCGCGGGTGTCCAGTCGGGATCGTGACTGAAATTCACCTTCACGTTGACCTTCTGGTCCGCGCAGCGACGGTTCGCCGACACGGTGGCCGGGTAGGTCCGCCAAGTTCCACGTTGCGCCATGCAGGGGCCTACCACGGAGGGCAGATCGCGCCAACGCGTTTCGTAATCGGTACGGACGTAAACCTTCTTGGTGCGCACGCAGCGGCGATCTTGGGCCAGACCACGCGAAACCAAAATCATTTCTTCAATCAAAGAGGAGTTGTTGCCGCGCTGTTGGCGCAGGCGCTCGTAGTTTTCCCGCGAACGATCGCGGATCTCATCCGAGGAGGTGCCCTTCAGCTTGTCGCGCGGGGGCTCGCGGCGCGGTTCTTCGCGACGGGGCTCCTCACGACGGGGTGTGTAGGTGGAGCCGCCGTTGTCGCGCTCACGGTAAGTGGGCGTCGAGGGAACGGGGTCGTTGCGACGCTCGGGGATGGTCTCCCATTCGGCGCATTCGTTTTTGTAGACTTCAACGGGAACTTGATATTTTTGCCGGCGGGTCATGGCGCAGGTCGTTTGGTAATTTTCTGCGGGACCGCCAAAGTCGCCTTGGATTTGCACATAGGTCCAAGACTCACTCATGGGCATTTGGAAAACATCGGTCCAAGAGATATCTTGTTTCAGCACCTCTTGGGCTTTGGTGCGTTTTTTCAGATCATCCATGGAAGAATTCAGAAGCTGATCGGCTTTGTCTTTTTTATTTTGATCCAGAGGCATCGGCAGACGGGGGCGTTGCACCGCGCGGACACCGCCGCAGCTCGTGCCGGTCAAATTCGCCCGGTAGTCCTGGCCGGAGGGCAGATAGCTGCCGCAGGCACCCATGGTGCGCTCGCTGGCTTGGGGCTGTTCGATGGCGGGGCGAACCCGGCGATCTTGTTCGGTCACGACGACGTGACTGCACTCGATGTCTCCGCCGCTGCACTGACGTCGTAGACTGGTGTCGACGAAGATCTGCGCGAATGCGGAAACGGAAGTCAGACTCGCAAGGAGGAAGGTGCAGAACAGGCGCGACATACGAAAGAACTCCCAAAGATGAGTCAAAAGTCGCGGCCCCGGAAACCGGGGCCGAGAGGAAGAATCAGGACTTATTTGAACAGATCGTCTTCTTGCGACTGTTGTTCTTCGGCGTCGACTCCCGCGGCGCGAGCGGCGGCGACGAGCTGACGGATGTTTTCGGCTTGTTGCGATTTCGCGGCTTCAACCATTTGGTACTGGTTCAAGAGGCCGAGGAAGATCCCGCTGATATCCGAACCGGGTTGACCGCGGGGGGCGCTGGCTTTGTAAGTCACGCCGAGCGGAATGCAGTTCGCTTTGTGGGTCGCATCCGACAGGGTGAAGTCCATCTGGCAGATCCGTTTCAGCGAGTCCGACTTGAGTTCCGAAGTCGCTTGGAAACGTTGGTTGTGGTAAGCCTGCAGGGCCGCGCGGTCGTTCTGGAGCAGCATGAGTTCTTCGCGCGCATCGGCGAGAACCATACGCATGACGGCCAGCATGACTTCCGCGGTGGGCTGACGACCGGTCAAGAACGTGATCGCCGAGTTCGCACGCACCAGGAATCCGGTGTCCGCCGAAGAGTACTCGAGCTTCTTGTCAGCCTGGCTCATGATTTCCTCACGACCCGCGAATTGGGAAGAGACCCAGTCATTCGAGCTCTGACCGGCGCGCACGATTTTATCGAAGTACGAAGCGTTTTCTTCCAAAGCGGGGCGTTGGTTCGCCGCGCGTTTCGCCGCCGCATCTTTCGAGAAGATGGGCGTTACTTTTTCATCGTACATCTGCACGAAGTTCCGCGCGCTTTCGAACGCCTTCATCACTTCCGCGCGTTGGATCGCCGGTTGCGGCTCGATCATGGTCAGGTATTCCGAAAGGGGGCGGAAGGATTCGGTGAACTTCTCGATGTTCGCGATCGACTTCTTGTACTGAGTCGTACGCAGGGCACCCATCGGGATCCCGTACTTACGGCGCAGGTACGAGCGGCGATAGAACGAGTCTTGGATCAACTGGAAGCCTTGGATTTTCGCTTGGCGGTCGTTCTCGTCACGGAAACGGAAGGCTTCTTCAGTTCCGTAGTCCTCCACGAAGCCGCGGATGTCGTTGCGCAGACGCTCGATGTAGCGCACTTGCAGGCGCGTAGTCGATCCGTCAAGCGAAAGCAGCTCTTGCATTTCGTCGGTCTTCGCGCGGATTTCATCCGCGGTCATGATCTGCAGACCTTGCAGATTGGGGGTCAGCGAGTTTTCGCTGATTGTGATGCGTTGGTTGAGCTTCGTCACGATGAACGGAAACTTCAGTCCGTTCATGTCGCGCATCAGGTTATCGCGCAAAACCGCGAAACGTTGCGAGACGGGCGCCATATTGATGTTACCGGCGGAGCCGATCTCGGTGCGCATTTCGCCGATCGAAACCGACGTTTGCGAGGGCAGAGTCTCGCGGGTCACGAGCGTCAAAGAGTCGAGTTCGGCGGTGAAGTTTTGTTCCGCTTGGCGGATTTGGTTGATCAATTTCAAGTAGTCTTCAAGCGCCACGGTGCCCATCGACGCCGCTTGGCTCATTTCGTTGAAACGGCGGGCGAGGTCGATCAAACCTTTCGTTCCCGACAGCAGACGCGCGTTGATCTCGTTCAAGTATTCGCGATCGATCTTCTGCATATCCTTCAGGTGACCGATGGCTTGTTCAAAAACCTTGGTGTTGTCCTGTTGGATGTTTTTGATGTCGTATTGACCCGCGCTCAAAAAGCCGGTGGTACCACCGTTCACGCCGCCGATGACGGAGACGCCGACGGGGGGAGTTTGCGAGTAAGCGGTCACTGATGTCATGCCGACGATGAAAGACATCCCGGTCAAAAATGCGCGTTTCATGAAGGAGCCTCCTGAAAGGTCTCGGGCTATGGTTTTTAAAACAAATAAATCGTTCGACGTGGCTTAGTGCGAGGCCAAGGCCACCATTTTGAGACGCCGGGAAGCGTATATTCGATCCGGCGTCTCAAGAAGGGGGGTGATTCTTCAGATCGGGCCCAAGACAGCGTTCGCGCGTCGACGGCTGTCGGAAATCTGGACAGGCTTGGACCTTGGTCCATCAGATTGGACCCGATTTTTCCGATATCTATAGATATGATCCGCATCATCATGGTCGACGATAACCAATTGAGTCTGAAGCGCGGCGAGGCCCTGCTCGCGCCGCTGGGTTATGAGGTCCTGAGTTTCACGGGCGCGGAAGAAGCGCTCCAAACGATGGTGAATCATCCGGTCACGCTCGCGTTGATTGATCTGGCGATGCCGATCCACTCGGGTTTCGATTTGATGAAGGCGATGCGCGATCGCAACATCAATACGCGCATCATCGTCGTCTCGGGTAAAAACCGTGACGAAGATGTGAAAAAGGCGCTGAGCCTGGGCGCGCAAGACTACATCATGAAACCTTTCGACGACGACTTCTTCGTCGCGAAGGTCAATCTCGCCTTGGAACTTGAAAAAGCCGAACGTGGCGGCGCCGCATTCGCGGAAGCGGTCACGGATCAGCCAAGTCAACTCAGCTTCGGGGTTCCGCAGCTTGCGGTTTCGGAGGTTGGTTTTTCGTTCGAAACGCCGTTCCCGCTCCCGCGCGGGATGAAACTCGACTTCAAATCCGCGGCGCTCAATGAGATGAAGCTCAGCGATCGCCCGTTTCGGGTCGCGGCCTCGCAAAAAGTCGAACGCGGTGGCGAAACTCATTTTCGTAACTTCGTGAGCTTCGTGGGGCTGACGCCCCATCAGCTGACGGAGGTTCGGTTGTGGGTGCGCGCCCAGCAAATCAAAATGAAAAAGGCTTAAGACGATGACCACGGCACCGAGCACTCATGGCGAGCGGGGCTTTGGGGTCGGACTGGGGATCCTGGTCCTGATCTGCCTCGTCTCATTCGTGCAGATCTCGCGTTATTCCGCGCGCACCGAAGCTCGTCAGAAATCCGAAGCGCTGAGCGCCGGCTTCCAACAACTGGAAGTCCGTCTGCGCGAAGCCGAAGCCCAACACGCGGGTTTTCTGGCGTCGGGCGAGGAAAGCTTCGTGCACGGCTACAATCAGTCCCTGCAAAGTTTCGAGCACGCGGCGAAAGAGCTGCGCGCTCGTATTCAAGGGCCCACGGTTTCGGCCGTCACCTCGCTTTTTCAAGCGACCCAGGCCCGCATCAAGACCATGAACGAGGCGATGCAGATGCGCGCCGAAGGGCGAATCTCGGAAAGCCGTAAATTGAGCGGCGGTCCCGAAGCCGTGCAAACGCTGATCATCCTCGAGACCCGTTTCCGGGACGTGGAGCGCGCCATTTCGGCCGAGGCGCGCGCCGACGATTCAAGTTTCGTCGGTTCGGCCCACGCACTGCAAGTGCTCATCATCTGCGGCACCTTGTTGGGACTGGCTTTGGTTCTTTGGAACCGCCGTCAGAACGTCAGGCAGCGCGAAAACCTGCGCGAAATTTCGCGGATCCTCGAAGAGGGACGTCTGGAGCTTCTGCGCGCCAATGAAGAGGCCCGCGCGTCCGCGCAGGCTAAATCCGATTTCCTCGCGAACATCAGTCATGAAGTCCGCACCCCCATGAACGCGATTTCGGGTTTGAGTCAGATTCTGCAGCGCTCGGGGTTGACCGACGAGCAGGATAAGCTCGTGGATGGGATCTTGAAATCCACCCAGGGTCTTCTCGACGTGATCAATCCCGTTCTCGACATCTCGAAGATCGAACACGAAGGCGTGACCTTGGACCCGCAAGAGGGCGTCGATCTGCGCCGCGTGATCGAAGAGGCCGCGGCCACCATGCTCGGCCAGGCCGAGCTGAAGGGTTTGAAACTTCATCTCCAACTTCCGGCCGAGACCGGGCATTTCCGTATGGACGGATCGCGTCTGCGGCAGGTGCTTTTGAACCTGATCGGGAACGCCATCAAATTCACGGACGTGGGTTCGGTGCAGGTCGCGCTGCAAATCCTCGCGGATCGCGAAACTGAAAAGGCCCTGCGTTTCAGCATTACCGACACGGGCATCGGCATTCCCGAAAGCGCCCGCGAGCGTCTATTTCAAAGTTTCATGCAGACGGACAACTCCATTTCACGTCGCTACGGCGGCACGGGTCTGGGACTTGCCATCTCGAAATCCATCGTGAAAGCGATGAAGGGGACGATCGGTTTTGACAGCGTGGAAGGGCAGGGGACGACGTTCTGGTTCGAACTCGCGCTGCCGGTCAGTCACGCGGCCATTCCCGCGCGTGCGCGTAAATCCGACGTCACGACGACGAAATTCCACGGCCGCGCGTTGATCATCGAGGACAATCCGATGAATCAGTTCGTGCTTGGGAATTTTTTGAAAGAGCTCGGTGTGGACAGCTTCGCCTGCGCGAGCGGTCCCGATGCGATCGCCCACCTGGAGCGGGACTTCGCCTTCGACCTTTTCATCATCGACGTGCAGATGCCCGTCATGGACGGCTTTCAGGTGACCGCGAAACTTCGCGCGGATCCTCGTTTCATGGATCAACCCATCGTCGCTTGCACCGCCCACGCCATCGCGGGTTACCGCGACAAGTGCCTGGCCGCGGGCATGAACGATTACCTCGTGAAACCCATCGAAATGGAAAAACTCGCCGAGATCTTGGCGCGCCACCTTTCACCCGACGAAGAGTACTTCATGAAGGCGCCGGCGGTTCCGGATGTCGTGGCCCAAGCGCTCGCGCCGATCCCTCCGCCCGTTGCGGCCAAACCGACCGCGCCGCCTCCCTCGTCAGCCCCCAAGCCGACGGCGGCCCCCCGCCCTGCGGAGCTGCCCGTCGTCACGCCTGCGGACGCGCCGGTCGTCACGCCTGCGGTCGTACCGGTCGCGACACTTCCACCGACTCCCGCGGCGGAGCTCCCGAAACTCAATGAAAAACGTTGGGCGAAACTTCAGAGCGGCCCCGAGGGCCGCGAGATGGTGCAGATCTTCGTCTCGACGACGCCCGACATCTGCCAGAAACTCGTGGATGCTTTGAATAGCGGCGACTGGACCGCGGCCGAAGAGCATGCGCATTTCCTAAAGTCGAGCGCGTCGGCCATGGCCTTTGACCGCTGGACCGATCAGCTGTCGCGGATCGAAGATGCCTGCAACGAAAAACGGGGCGAGGACGCGAAACAACTCTGGCGCAAAGCCGAGAACGAATACCGCGATCTTTTCGCATGGCTCGTGCGCGAGTTCGGTTTCCAAAAACCCGCGTAAACCCGACGCCTGTCGAACAAATTGCCAGCGTCTAAGTCCGCCCACACCGCCCAAAAGCCCTCTGTTTATTATGGGCGGAATGCCGCTTGCTCAATTCCTGAGGTATGAGCCGCAACCTTGTCCGACTGATTTTCGCAATGATCCTGACTCTGCCGATGCTGGCCCGGGCGGAGCGCCCCTTCGCGCAGCTCGTGAACACGGTCCGTCAGTGGCTGATCTGGGAGAACCGCTACAACCCCATGCAGACCCGCAGCCTTGTCCCCGTGACGCTGGACTCGGCGCTGGTGCCGCGGGACTTCGTCGAGACGCGCTTTTTGGAAAGCTTTCCGGAGCAGATCCGTAAATCCATGCTCGTCGAAGTCGCGGGTAAATCCTATTACCGCTGGATCTTTCATCCCGATGATCGCCAGTACCGCGATCAAGTCTTGAACCAGATCCGTCAGGCCACGGGCCAAGAGGCCGTCGTCGAGCGGCACTTCATTGGCTACCGAACCGCTTCGCGGTCGGTGGTCGTGCACGACCCCGTCACCGGCGCGGCCTTTTCGCTGAAGACGAGCACCAACCGCGCGAACGGGGAATGGGCCGACAAGGCGCAGCCCGTCCGTTACGCCGAATCCGCGATCATCGCCAATGAGCACGTCATGGCCACCGAAGCCGAGCTCGGCCGCTTCGATCACCTGATCGTCATGCGCGAGCGGGGCGCCGTCATGATGGGCTCGATCGACCAGGCGCAGATCTTCCGCGATCTGGGAAGCATGGGGGAAGGAAAGTCCCTGCATCTGCCGATGTTCTCGATCCTCAGCCAAAAAGTGATGGGCGAAATCATGCAGGCCAATAACCTGAACGTCGAACAGGTCATCGAACGCGTCGGTGAGATGTGGGGCCGGGCCCAAGCCGAGTTCGTCTTGAAAACCGGCATCAGCGTGTCCTCGGCGCATTCGCAGAACTTTTTGATCGAACTCGACCTCAACAAGAAATTCACGGGGCGGATCGTGTTCCGTGACTTTGCGGACTCGCACCTCATGCGCGAGTTCGTGCGCGGGCCCATCGCGGACCGCATGCTTCGCCACTGGGAATCCTTGCGCGACAAAGCGAACGGCATTTTTAAACGGAGCCTGACCGCGTCCTTCATGCCCTATCACGGCCTGGACATCGAAGCGAATCCGCTCACGGATCGGATCTTCGCCGGCACCGAAAAGGGTTTCAAGGCCGAGATGATCCGCGCGCTGGGGCCTTGGGGTTACCAGCAATGGCAGCTGCGCGTGGACCAAAGACCGCAGACGGGCTCCGCGATGTATCTGCTGAATCCCGTGGAGGGAATCGGGCTCAACGTCGACGACGTCGCCCGGCGCATGCGTCACGGCTATTCGGCCTTCAGCTGCCGCCGCGTTCATTCGGGCCGCTAAAGAATTTCCAGAACGTAAAATCCCTCGGCCCGTAGTTCGTACTTCACTTCGCGCTCCATGAACGCGAAG